>CAJWIB010000068.1 GCA_913041095.1 uncultured Rhodospirillaceae bacterium
TTAAGCTGCGGTAGAAGATGCCAGCCGGTATCGCTGTCGGCCACTACACCAATCTGAGAAAGTCTTGCGACCAGAGCCGCAGGTCCATTAACAAAATTACTCAGCGGCTCAGCACCGGAGGGCAGGGCAGGATTGTCCCCATTGTTTGGCAGATTGCGCCAATGTATTGGGGCGGCTTCATCGGTAGCGGCGCTCAAATCATCACCGAGTGCCGTGCCGAGTGCTCCTTCTAATCCAGATTCCACTGTTATGGCATCAATCAAGGGTGGCCACAAATCAGGATTACCGGTTTTGAGCAATTCTGCGAGCGCGCTTGCTTCGGCTTCAAGTTTTGCCGCTGTCGCCAAGGTTGTTTGTGCCTGCGATTGCGTTTCGGTGAGCCGGCGGGTTGCCTTGATGCGGGCTTGCTCAGCGCTTTCAACTTGCGTGCGGGCTTGTTCCAAGGCGGTAGAAGCGTCTGATAATTTGGCTTCCATTGCCGCGATAGCAACGCGATCAATGGCTGCTTCTTCAAGTTGAAATATCTCTGCGGCCAGTTCTTCATTGCTATCACGCAGCCGCGCCAGGCGGGCTTCCAATTCAGCACGCCGCCGGGCTAGATCACTGCGCTGTGCTTCCTGGGCGGCAACCTGTTCGGTCAATTCACTTAAGCCATGTTCCTGTTGATCATACTCGCCGCGAATGCCAGCCAGTTTTTTCTCTGCTTCATTAATCGCCGCTTCCTGGTCCTGCTCAATGCTGCTGATACGTTCGTTTTCTTCTGCCAGACTGCGCATTGCCGCGTTCGCATCTGCAGCCAGATTGCGCTCACGCTCCATGTCCTGGCCAACTTGTTCGAGCCGGGTTTCACACTCTTCCTGCGCCGCTGCAAGACGAGCCTCTTCCTCTTCCAGACTTTCTTTAGCGAGAGTAAGGCGTTGCAAGGCCGCTGCGGCTTCTGCCTCCTTTTCACGCAGTTCAGGTAAATAACTTGCCGCCTCTGCTTGAACCACCGAAGCAGCAGAGGTAAGGCTGGTTGTTACCGTAACAGCGGCTTCGGCTTCGCTAAGCAATTCCCCGCTTTGATCCATCTCTAATGATACTACCGTCCAGCGGATCAGGAACAAGATCGCTTCGGCTTTGCGGATATGATCATTGAGATTGCGGTAGCGGGTGGCTTGGCGCACTTGCTTGCGCAGCGACAGCATCTGCGCTTCCAGTGTCACCATAATATCATCAAGGCGTTCAAGATTGGTTTCGGCACCGCGCAGCCTCAGTTCGGCCTCATGGCGGCGGGAATGGAGGCCGGATATGCCGGCGGCCTCTTCCAGCAGCTTGCGGCGTTGGGCTGGTTTGGCGGAAACGACTTCGCCGATCTGGCCTTGGCTAACCAGCGCCGTCGAGCGGGCGCCACTAGCGGCATCGGCAAATAACAGATGAACATCGCGGGCGCGCACTTCCTTGGTATTAACCCGGTAGGTAGAACCCTTTTCCCGTTCAATCTTGCGGGTAACATCAAGCTCATCAGTCTCATTGAACTGTGACGGCGCTACCCGGTCTGAATTATCAAGCGCCAGGCCAACCTCGGCGATATTGCGCGCTGGCCGGTTGCGGGTGCCGGAGAAAATAACGTCATCCATCTCGCTGCCGCGCATCTGTTTGGCTGAGGTTTCACCCATCACCCACTTCAACGCCTCAACAAGGTTGGATTTACCACACCCGTTTGGCCCAACAACACCGGTTACACCCGGCTGAATATCCAATTCAGTTGGATCGACAAATGATTTAAATCCGGTAAGCTGTAACTTTGAAAATTGCACGGGTTACCACACCCCCTTCAGTTATTAACTTTACTTCTTTTTGGTTTTTGCCAATTCAGCATCAAGAACTTTGCTGAACCGCTCGATCGATAAATGACCGTCGATGCGTTTGTCGTTCACGATAAATGTTGGTGTTGATTGAACTTTAAATTTCTTATCACCGTCATTGCGCATTTTCATTACGCCATCAAAGACGGTTTTATTGCCGACGCAGGCTTGATAGGTTTCTTTAGAAATCCCGGCGAGCAGACCAATTTGCGATAAAGCAGCTGCTGGATCGGCAACTTTCGCCCAGTTTTGCTGAGTGCGATAAACAATGTCGACCACCGGAAAGTAGCGTTCTTTTGGCGCACATCTGGCCATCATCGCTGCCGCTAATGCCAAGCGGTCGAGAGGAAAATCCCGATAGATAAATTTCACCTTACCAGTTTCGATATATTCCTTTTTAATCGCTGGATAGAGTCCGGCGTGAAAGGCGGCGCAGTGCGGGCAAGTCATTGAGGCATACTCAATGATCGTTACCGGTGCATCTGCTTTGCCAAGGATGCGCTCAGCTAAAATTTCTGACATCGGCGGCAGTTTCGCCGTCTGGGCATAGGCTTGCGCCGATACTATTCCCATAAACGTTAATCCGACCAAAATTCGGGCGATTCCCTGAAATCGCGATTTTTTTGTTTCTACTACATGCTTGGGCAAAATTGCCTCCTAACTACTAGATGTTGATGAATATAAATGGCTCAGCTGTTTTCGACAAGCGATGATCGCAGCCAAATACACAATTAATTGGGGATAACTTTGCAAGAATCGATCCGATACCCCAGTCACAAGTACTTATATTCACAGTGATTTGAAAATGGGGTAATTATTGGGCGGAAATAAAGGCAGCAATTAGTCACGTGTGGTGATTTCACTGCCGAGCGCACGTAGCACTTCTTTAAGTTCCGGGTCGCTGATCAGATTTAGACGTTCATCAAGCGCAGATTTCTCGGTCGGCGTTAATTCCCGTTTTTTGATCTCATGTTCTTGCGGTTTTTCCGGCAGGGTGCCCTGAATAATTTTGATAAAGGAAACCGCACGATAGCCAAAATAAGTATTGATACGTTCAAGCAATTGCGGCTCAAGGTGTAGTAACTCCAAAGCCAGTGCCGGGCTGTCAATGCGCAGATAAAGCGTGCCATTTCCCCTCTCACCTCGAGGATAGGTTATTTTTTCCGGGAAAGTATGCTGCGCTAATACCGAGCCCGTAATATTGGGCCAGTCGGCAATCATTGTGCCTTGACCAAAACCTCGCTTACCAAATATTGGTCGTGTCAGTTTCCCTAAGATGGCGCTAATGCTGCGCGATTGATATCGACGGATGGTCATTATTTTGCCGTTGCTGATCTTTAAACATTTCGCATTGCGATGTTGTTGCGATATGGTAAGCAGGAAAACACTTATCGACAACCCAGTTAAGTAATTGCGGATATATGGTGGTAGCAAAGAGCACAGATATTTCGGCGCAAGTTTTACACTGGTATGACCGTCATCGGCGGCATTTACCTTGGCGGGCTGCACCAGGAGAACCTGCTGATCCTTATCAGGTCTGGCTAAGCGAGATTATGTTGCAACAAACGACCGCCGCGACTGTCAAACCCTATTTCGTGAATTTTTTAGTGCGTTGGTCGGATGTCAAAGATTTAGCTGCCGCGCCATTGGATGATGTTCTGCATGCTTGGCAGGGACTTGGTTATTATGCGCGGGCGCGCAATCTGCATAAATGCGCCAATATTATTGCGGCTGATTATGAAGGTGACTTTTCGAAATCGGAAAGTGACTTGTTAACCTTGCCCGGAATTGGCCCCTATACCGCCGCCGCAATTGCAGCAATTGCCTTTGGCCAGAAAGCGACGCCGGTTGATGGCAATATAGAGCGGGTTATGGCGCGGCTAAATGCAATATCGGAACCCTTGCCGAAATCGAAACCCAAATTAAAAAAACTGGCTGTTCGATTTACCCCGGATGAGCGTGCTGGAGATTATGCTCAGGCTTTGATGGATATTGGAGCGACAATTTGCACGCCTAAAAGTCCAAATTGCAATATTTGCCCCTTGATTGAGCTATGCCGGGCAGTGGCGGTAGGCCAGGCTGAAAATCTGCCCCGGCGCGAAGCCAAAAAACCAAAACCGACCCGCCGTGGAACGGCTTTCTGGCTGGTCAATTCACAAAGCGAGATACTGCTCCGGCGTCGTCCGGAAAACGGCTTGCTTGGCGGTATGATTGAAGTGCCGTCATCATCTTGGCTGGAAGGCGAAAGTGCTGGCGCAATTGCCAATGAAGAAGCACCGATACTAACCGATTGGGAGGCGTTACCCGGTATTGTTCGCCATACTTTTACGCATTTTCATTTAGAATTGGTCGTTGTCGTTGGACGTTGTTCAACTCAGGAGAAGACAATGGGGATTTGGTGCGGTGCAACTGAATTCGACCAGTACGCACTACCGACAGTGATGAAAAAAATAGTTGCGCACGCCCAAAAATACACAAAGAAACACACTCATTGAAAGGTTGACTTAAGGCAGCTATTCTACGTCCTTTAAGAAGCGCCAATATGGTTTTTTTTGGTGTCGTCGAGTTGAATTAACCGTTCCCGCAACATAGGACTGATATGGATTATAAGGAGTTAGAGAGTTTGGCAGAGCGAACTTGATGTATGCAAAATCGGTTAAGCCGAGGGTCGGGAAAACCCGTTTGGGTCAGGGCACATCAAGCGCGTGCTTTTGATTGGGACCCGATCCAGCGGATTGCATTAGGGCCAGCGGACATCAATTACATAACCTCAATGAGTTCTCTATTAGCCAATAGCGGACATAGTTTGAATTAAATTGGGTTTGCGGTAAATCAGTGATTTAGGAGTATTGACTTTTCTTTTGACTGTAGCGCAACTTGGCGCAAATGGCATGTGACAATGTTCTACAATAATCGATGCTCTTTCCTGTTTCTCAACAAATCTGCATCGGCAATGAGAGATTTGCAGCTATTCTGGAGCAATTCAAAACAATGCATTAATCCAACTTGAAAGCGTCTTTGTAATTGACTATGAGGGTAGGATCCTGATCTTCTTTATAGAGAATTAGATTGCCGATAATAAGAACTTCCATTTCGCAGCCCATAAAGCAATGGAATGCATCTTCCGGCGTACAGACTATTGGCTCTCCACGGACATTAAAGCTGGTATTGGCGACAACTGGGCAACCGGTCAGTTCTTTAAATTTTGTCAACAAGGCATGGTATTTTGGATTTGTAACAGAGTTAACAGTTTGCACCCGCGCCGAATAATCGACATGAGTAACAGCGGGAATTTCAGACCGAACGACGTTGAGTTTTTTAATACCGAACAGCGCCTGTTCTTCGGCGTTCATTTCTTTTTGCCGTTTTTTTGCCACCTCGGCGACCAGAAGCATATAGGGGCTCTCTGTATCCAAATCAAACCATTCGGCAACGTCTTCGAGGCGGACAGATGGCGCAAACGGACGAAAGCTCTCACGATATTTAATCTTGAGATTCAATATTTTTTGCATTTCTGGTGAACGGGGATCGCCCAGGATTGAGCGACCACCCAAGGCGCGCGGGCCAAACTCCATCCGGCCCTGAAACCAGCCGATCGATTTGCCGTCTGCGAGAGCTTGAGCGGTTTTGTCTATAATACTGTCGACGTCCAGAGTTACAAAATTTGCGCCGATCGCAGTTAGGCGCCGCTGAATTTCAAGATCAGAGAATTCCGGACCGAGGTAAGAACCCTTCATACTATCCGTATTATTTGTACGGCGTGGCTTATCCTGGAAATGATGATAAGCACAAAGTGCGGCACCCAAAGCGCCGCCAGCATCACCTGCCGCCGGCTGGATCCAGATATTTTCAAAGGCTCCGTCCCGCAGAACTTTGCCATTGGCAACACAATTGAGGGCAACGCCACCGGCCAGACAGAGATTTTTTGCACCCGTTTCTTGAGCCAAAGAGCGAGTAAGGCGCTGTACAACTTCCTCAGTCACTGCTTGAATTGAAGCCGCGAGATCCATTTCCTTATTGGTTAGCCAGCCTTCGGATTTTGACGGCGGCCCACCAAATAAGTTGTTGAATTTATCATTTGTCATCTTTAGGCCGGTACAGTAATCAAAATAGGATTGATCCAGTCGGAACGAGCCGTCGGCTTTAAGATCGATTATATTGTCGAGGATAGTCTGGGCGTATTTCGGTTCACCATAGGGTGCCAAGCCCATCACTTTGTATTCGCCCGAATTAACTTTAAAGCCAGTATAATAGGTGAATGCCGAATAGAGCAGACCTAAAGAATGCGGGAAATGGAGCTCCTTGGTCACATTAAGTTTGTTCCCGGCGCCGATGGCGACCGAGGTTGTTGCCCATTCGCCGACGCCATCCATGGTAAGCACTAGAGCCTCCTCAAAAGGCGAAGGGTAAAAGGCGCTCGCTGCATGGCTTTGATGGTGCTCAGCAAACAACAGCTTGTTCTGCCAATCAAAGTCCGCATCGAATTTTTTAAACTCTTTTCTGAGCAAATCTTTTTGAAACAGCTTTTCCCGGAGCCAGATCGGCATCGCGACACGGAAAGATTTAAAGCCTTTGGGAGCGAATGAAACGTATGTTTCGAGGAGGCGTTCAAACTTTAAAAACGGTTTGTCGTAGAAGGCAGCTAAATCAATCTCGCTCATATTTGTTCCGGCGGCTGCCAAACAATAGGCAATTGCATTTTCTGGAAAACGCGCATCATGCTTAATTCTAGTAAATCGCTCTTCCTGAGCAGCTGCAAGGATTTCGCCGTCGTCGATGAGAGCCGCTGCGCTGTCATGATAAAGTGCTGATATGCCTAAAATACGCAATTTATAAATATCTTTAAAAAATTGTATAAATAAATGGTGCCACGGCAGAGCCCTGGCTCAAAACAATGAGGCCACCAAAGATCGTCATCATGGCAATGATCGGTAAGAGCCAAAACTTTTTGCGAACTCTTAAAAATGACCAAAGTTCAAAAAGAAAGCCCATATTATGTTTTCCTAAATTTAAATAACTTCAAAATTGACGCTTCATGGTTTCCGGCTTCGGCCCTGGCGGATCGCGAAGTATCCAATAACTGTCGGCTTTAATATCAAACTCCAGAGGGAGAGGGCGTTTGCCCAATATCCGCATGATAATGGCGATCGGTGAGACCGTTGTATAGAACAGGAGCCCCAATATGAGTGGGCTGACAATGGTGTGCAGCAATTGGCCAAATAAAAACCATAGCCGATTAAATGGTGACAAAAGTTGAGGCACTACATAAGAAAATACCACCAAGGAGATCGCAACACCGAAGGCCCAAAGCCGTATCGGTTGATCGTTTAATAATGGCCATAACCCGACCAACACAAATACGATGGCAAACACCAACCCAAAGGATTTGTTTGATCCTCTTTTTACATATTCTTTGCGGGATAAGTTTTCATGCAAATCTAGTCGCGACACTTTTACTTTACCTTTGATTAGCCATTTGATTTGTTGTTCACCAATTGAATCGTATTAATTCCTAGAGCGTTAGTTTTAGATTGAAATCGCCTCTGCCAATCTACGTGTGACTTTTGTATGAAATTCTGGGGTCCAGTGACCCATGCTGTTTTTTCCGATAAAGTCTATCTTCTCACTTAACCTTACTCGCATAAAAGGGTCAACGAATTTAGCTCCAAGCGAATATGCTAGTTTTTTCATATATTTTGGGAAATTGTCATTGTCGTAATTTAATAAATATGAGGTAGAATATATTACTTTGATGCCTCTAGCCTCAGCAAATTCTTAAATTTTACGTATATATTATTCAGACAAATCAAGGCCTTTCTGCCATCGTTTCAAATCTCGATGTTGCTGTGTCGTAACGTCGTGGATGGTATTCTTGTCAGGAAAAAATCACCTATATGCAAACCAGAGATGTTTTGCCAAATCACTATTTCTTTTTAAGAATCGTTTTATTTTAGAACCACTATTACTTATCGCGTTAAAAATTCCTTTTTCGGAAGCAACCGTATCACCTGGATCGTTAGGCGTTGCCATGACGATACTACCTATTGCTGTTCACCGGGTTTCATCAACCCGCAAATTCGCCTTGTTGTGAAGAGGATATAGCGTTACCTACCGTTTGCAGTTATCCTGCTTTTTACAATCGCCGCACTGGGGTCACGCATTGGATTAATTTTTGGGCATGAATAGAAATGAACGCCGTAAACTATCAAAACAGCAACAGCGCCAGGCGGCGGCGGGTGGTCAGATCGCCATTGATACATCAAGCTTGCTGGCAACCGCACAACAACAGCTCGATCAGGGCTCGGCCCAAGAGGCCGAGATAACGTGTCAAAAAATTCTATCGATTAACCCCGTCGAGCCCGAAGCACTCCAATTGCTTGGGCTTATCGCCTATTTTGGTGGTGACCTTAAAAACGCGACCGCATGGTTAAAAAAAGCCATCAAAGTGCGCCCGAATTTCGCCGCGGCATATTATAATCTCGGCATTGTCTTGAACCGGGCTGGCCAAGCCAAACAAGCCGAGACAGCTTATCGCCAGGCAGTCAAAATTGAGCCTGAAAATATCGATTTTCAAAATAATCTGGGTAATCTGCTGGTTAACCGCAAAGCGGGCGAAGAAGCCCTCAAATTTTTCCACCAAGCACTCGCGATCAAGCCCAATCACCTAAAAATTCTAAACAATTATGGCTCCGCCCTGTCGAGCTTGGGCCGCCATGACGAAGCCATCGCCCAATTTAAAAAGGCAATTACGATCGAGCCCAATTACGGCGACGCCTATAACAATTTGGGCAACGCCTATATGGAGAGAGGCCAGCTGTCGGCGGCCATTGAAGAGTTCGAAAAAGCCATCGAGCGGCAACCTGACAATGCCCGCATGTTCAATAATTTAGGCAATGCGCTACTGGATTCCGGTGAACCGGAAAAAGCCCGGAACGCCTATCAAAAATCCGTCGAACTGGCGCCCGGTCAGCCCCGCACCCATTCTAATTTACTCTATTGCCTCCAATATGATCCGGGTGTAACAGTCGGCCAGCTCAATGAGCACCACCTGACCTGGGACCAGGTCCACGGAGCATCCCATAAGGCGCATTGGCCAGCCCATAAAATCAGCAAAAAGCCCGGCCGGCGGCTACGGCTCGGTTTTGCCTCACCAGATTTTGGCCGTCATCCCGTCGGCTTTTTTCTGATTAAATTGCTGGAAAATATCGCCGCCAAGGATTTTGATATTTATGGCTATTCCGACCGGTTTAACAAAGATGATATGACCTCCCGGCTGGCTGCCGCGACGTCCCAATGGCGGGATAGCTTTAATTTAACCGATGACGAACTCGCGGCGAAAATACGTGCCGACAAAATTGATATTTTGTTTGAATTATCGGGCCACACCAAAGGCAATCGTCTATCGATGCACGCCCAAAAGCCGGCCCCGGTGCAAATAAGCTGGGGCATCGGCTACCCAGGCACCACCGGATTGTCGGCAATTGATATTTTGTTGACGGATACTTATCACGTTGATCCGGCGGAGGATGTTCTCTACCCGGAAAACATCGTCCGGTTGCCGGACAGAATTTCCTGTTATGCGCCGCCGAGTTATGCGCCGGGGGCTGGCGGCTTGCCGGCCCGCCAAAACGGCTATGTCACTTTTGGCTCATTTAACCAATCCCGGAAAATCGCCGCCGCGGTTCTGGCCACCTGGGCAAGTATATTGGCCGTCGTTCCTGACTCCCGGTTACTGCTTAAATATAGCGGGTTGGATGATGAAATTAACGTCACGCGGATTGCCCGCGCTTTTGCTGACAAGGGAATCGATCCGGACCGGATAATGATCGAAGGCGGCGCGACCCACGAAGATTTTTTGGCCCGCTACAACGCCGTCGATATTGCTCTTGATACTTTTCCCTATTCCGGCGGCATCACCACTTGTGAGGCACTGTGGATGGGCGTTCCGGTGGTAACGCTGCCGGGCTCGACTTCGGCCAGCCGCCATGCCAGTAGCCATCTTTCAACAGTGGGCCTGACGGAATTTATTGCCGGAGATTTACCAGCATACATAAAAATTGCCTCAGGTTTAGCCGCGGATTTTTCCGAGCTTGAAAAACTCCATCAGAGTTTACGGGATCGCCTCGCCGCCTCGCCACTCTGTGACGGGGCCGATTTCGCTCGGCAATTCGGTACAGCGATGAAAGACATTTGGCAAAATCGCTGACCGCGTGGGTTTTCACCCCTACCCCTTGTTCCAAATTCCAATTTGCTTTAATATTAAATAGTTTAGACTTAAAGTAATATAACAATAGGGCCGAAAAATCGGGACTTGCTAGACATATGGTAAATGCACGATCCACGGGAACCTCA
>CAJWIB010000069.1 GCA_913041095.1 uncultured Rhodospirillaceae bacterium
CTTGAGGATCATTTTGCCCCTGTCCCCCTTGACGACCTTTTTTACCCTGTCCCCCTTGAGGATCTTTTTGCCCCTGTCCCCCTTGAGGATCTTTTTCCCCCTGTCCCCCTGTAGTATCAGAACCTTCGCCCTCTTTATCCTCGTCTTCAATATACTCTTTGCGGAAATTTTCGTCGGTGCCCACATTGACGGTGCCTGTGAAAGGCACGATGCCGACTTTCAGAAATTTCGGCTCAGCCTCGTCACCGAAGAGAATTTCGACAAATGTCTCGGAGGCTTCCTTCAACGAGGCAATTTTATAACCTCCCATGGAACCAGTGTTATCCAGCACTAAAACCACATCCAAGCCCTTGGTTTCGCGCTTTATCGTCGTCGTTGCCGCCACCAAGAGGCTGTCAATCTGAGCAAGCCGCAACAGGGTTGTGTCCATATCGGCGGTCGCAGTCAAAGTGATCTCACTGTCATTAATTGTCAGCACGGGCGTGGCAGGAACACCAAGTTCCTTAGCCGGATAATTCGCGTCGAAATATTTCTGCGCCAGAGTATTAAGTTCACTATCGGACAGCCCGCTAGCCGAGCCAACGGCCAGGCCAGCAGCATCCAAGGCATTGCCCAAACGCTGTTTCACCACGTACGCGCGCGAGAGATCCACGGCAGCACCGCCAGCTGCCACTATCGGGACCAAGGCCAACACAAAGAAGATCGCAGCAACACCCCGCCGATCGTTGGCAAAGTCCGACACGGCCCTTGCCAGGCGCCCCCAGGGTTGGGACATGCAGGCCGGTATGCGACGCAATTCACCAAGGGTTCTTTTTAGCTGCCTCGTCATCGGATCACTCCAATACTGAAAATCAGAAACGCCCCGGCGCATTGTCTGTGGCTAGCCTTCAGAAATCGGTTCATGGCCCCGCCACCCTGTCACTCTCGGCGTTTCCATTGACTCCCCCAAATTTCTTGTCATAGCCTTCATATAAGAGGACGGTAGCCGATTTTCGCCTTTCCCCTAAATCGAAGTTAAAGAACTAGAACACCACAGTAGCTGACACTACCAACCAATGGCCTCAAAGGAGAAGCAATGGACTTATACATGTTACAGATAAAGTACACGCCAGAATATATTTGGAATATCGGGGCTATATTTTCTTTGGAACTCGCCGTTATATGAGCAATTATAGGGACGATGGAGGGTATATTGGTTGACATTTCCGAAGACGAATTAAAAATTCTAAAATTACAACTATCACGATTAAAACTAGAAACACGGCTTCGTAAAGATTTAGGGTCGGAACTCGATAGGCAAAAAACTATAGCCGTAAATGCTGAAAACTTAGCTAAGCAAAGAGGTGATGAAATTGAAGAAATTTCACGAAAATTAGCTAAATATCTACCCGAACAACTCTATAAGTCAATTTTTTCTGGCGAAACAGATGTAGGGGTAAAAAGCAAAAGAAAATTCTTAACCATATTTTTTTCAGATATCGTGTCTTTTACACAAATATCTGAAAACATGAAGGCAGATCTGTTAACGGAAATGCTGAATTTATATCTCACGGAGATGACAGAATTAGTTCTCGAACATGAAGGTACACTTGATAAATATATCGGCGATTCTATTATGGTGTTCTTCGGAGATCCGCGTACATCTGGAAAGAATTTGGACGCATTAAAATGTTTGGAAATGGCTATTTCGATGCAAAAACGGATGGCGGTCCTCGGCGTCGACTTTGTAAAAAAATATGATATTAGTGATCCTTTAAAAATTCGAATCGGGATAAATTCAGGATTTTGTACGGTTGGTAATTTCGGAAATGAAAAGAGATTAGATTATACAGTTATGGGAAGATCCGTAAATCTCGCATCGCGACTTGAGACAGCAGCAAAACCGTCTTCAATTCTAATTTCTGAATCTACTTATGAACTTGTAAAGGGTGATATCGATTTAGATGATGCGGGTTTTTTTGAATTAAAGGGTATACACAACAAGGTGAAAACTTACGAGGTGATGCCATAGATAAATTGCTTTAATGGTAGTTTTATAATTATAAAATTGTAAATATCACTCGATTTACACGGAATAGGACTTTTTTGAAAATTCTAAAAATGGAAGGATGATAACTATGAAATACACAGGAAATTGCCTATGTGGAAACGTTACGTTTCAGTTTCCATATGATCCTATGATGCAGTTTCAATGTCACTGCACAGTTTGTCAAAAGGTTTTCGGTACGTCGCTTAATGCTATAGCATTACCGGAAGATGAACTTAGCCATGAAGGTGAATTGGACGTTTTTTCAATCAGTGGCGGTAGTGGAAAGAAATTGCATTATTACTTCTGCCCACAATGCAGTATTATAGTTTATAATAAACCAGACGTGTTGGATGGAATGATCTACCTTCCAGCAGGTTTACTTGCAGACCAAATTGAGTTCAGTCCCACGGTCGAACTTTGGACCAAAAGCAAAGCAAAATGGTTACCTCAAGCGGGTTCAATCAAGGCGTCATTTGAGGACAATGGAACTGTCGAAAGACTTGTAGAATTATTGGAAAATTTGGACCAAAGAGAAACTTAACAAGCGGGCATTACTTGTCGAGATCTTCAGCTCGTGAACATCACGGAATCGCCGCACTCCGACGCATATCGAGCCGTGCCGCGGCGGCTTGGTTATTGTCATGGCGCGGTTGCTCGTCGTGGTACCGGCCGCGACGAATAGCGCACCAGCATGCGTCATCAAAGTGCACTTGACCGTCACTAGGCATATACAATAGTAGTGTCTGCTAAGGAACAAAAACGAGGTGTACGGCTGTCTCGGTCAGAGGGTCTTTGGTTCATATTAACGCGCAAGCACTAATTTGCGGAAGCAAAACGAACCTGCGTCTTTCAAAAATCTATCATCATGCCGACGATTTGTGCCCCCGAAATTCGAAGTTCAAAGTAAGGTCGGAATTTTGATATGGTGAATTTGGACGCGCCCCTTGGGGCCAACGACACGACGCCTAAGCTTTTGCTGCAACAGGCGTCTATGCGGGGCGAGCACCCTGCCTTTCGTGCAAAATATCTTGGTATCTGGCAAACCTGGTCATGGCGCGAGATGGTCGACGAAATTCGCTCGCTGACATGCGGTTTGGCGGCGCTTGGCGTAGTACGCGGGGACCTGATCGCGATAATTGGATCGAACCGCCCACAGCTCTATTGGACGTTCGATGCGATCCAGGCACTGGGAGCGGTGCCGGTGCCACTTTATGCTGATTCTGTCGCAGATGAAATGCGTTATGTCCTCAAGCATGCGGAAGTCAAAATGGCGATCTGCGAGGATCAGGAACAGATCGACAAGATCCTCTCCATACGCGAAGATTTGCCACTTCTCAAGGATCTGGTCTATCTGGATCCGCGTGGACTGCGCCACTATGACCAGCCCTTTCTTCATGCCATGGAGGCTGTTCAGACGACTGGCCGTACATACGATCAGGAACACAGCGAATTCTTTGCAAGCCAGATTGCCGACGGCAAGGGCAGCGACATCTGCATCGTCGTATACACTTCGGGCACCACGGGCGATCCGAAGGGAGTGCTGCTCAATTTTGATAATCTGTTGAAGTCGGCCCGGTCGGTGGCTGAACTCGAAGCTATAGATGAAAATGAAGAGATGTTGGCTTATTTGCCACTGGCCTGGGTCGGCGACCATTTTTTCTCGGTGGCCCTGCAGCATGTTTGCGGCTTTACCGTGAACTGTCCCGAGAGCGCGGATACAGTAACGCTGGATCTTAAAGAGATCGGCCCGACCTGTTTCCTGTCGCCGCCCGCAATATTCGAAAATTTTCTAACTCAGATCCGCATCCGCATGGAGGATTCAGGCCGACTGAAACGTAAACTGTTCGGCTACTTCGTCGGCGTCGCGTCGCGCTGCGGCATCGATATACTGGAGGGCAGGACCGTCGCCCTCAAGGATCGTCTACTTCACATGCTTGGCAATATTCTAATATTCGGCCCGTTGAAGGACAATCTAGGTCTTAGCCGTACCCGTTTCGCCTATACTGGCGGCGCGCCACTGGGCGAAGAAGTTTTCAATTTCTATCGCTCTATCGGTCTTAATCTGAAACAGCTTTACGGACAAACCGAATCCTCCGCCTACGTCTGCATTCAGCGCGATGGCGACGTCAAACCCGATACGGTGGGCCCGCCCTGCCCTGGGGTCGATCTCAAAATCACCGATGACGGCGAAATCATATACAAGAGCCCGGGCAATTTCGTTGGTTATTTCAAAAACGATGAAGCGACTGCCGAGACGCTGGACAGCGAGGGGTGGGTGCATACCGGAGACGCCGGGATCATCGATGACGACGGCCATCTAAAAGTCATTGATCGGGCTAAAGACGTCGGCCAACTTGAAGATGGCACCCTGTTCGCACCGCAATTTATCGAGAACAAGTTGAAATTTTTCCCTTTTATTCGCGAAGCGGTGGTCCATGGTGCGGATCGTGATTTCGTTGCCTGTTTTGTCAACATCGACCTCGAAGCGGTGAGCAACTGGGCCGAGAGGGAGGGCATCTCCTACACCAACTACACGGATCTTGCATCACGCGATCAGATTTATGGTCTGATCAAGGATTGCATTGAGCAGGTAAACCGGGGCCTTGCCCAAGATTCGGCTTTGCGCGGGTCCCAAATTGGCCGCTTTTTGCTGCTGCACAAGGAACTGGATGCGGACGATGGCGAATTGACCAGAACCCGCAAAGTCCGGCGAAGGATCATCGCTGACCGTTTTTCCCCGTTGATTGACGCATTATACTCGGATGCTGAACACGTCAGTTTTGAATCACAAGTCACATTCGAAGACGGCCGCAAGGGCATGCTCAAGGCTGACCTGAAAATTCGCGACGCCAAGACGTTCGGCGACGAAAACGCTTCGGAAAGGCAGGCGGCGTGACCAATCCAGCAATGGCCGGTGAAAAGGTTGCCGGCGAGACCTTGTTAGCGGTCGAAAACATCACCTTGTCATTTGGCGCTGTGCAGGCGCTGATCGACGTCAGCTTCAAAATAGAGAAGGGCGAGATCCGCGCCATCATTGGCCCCAATGGCGCCGGAAAGACCTCGATGTTGAATTGCGTCAATGGTTTCTATCATCCTCAACAGGGCCGCATAATCTACAAGGGCACAGTGCGCCCGCAGATGAAACCACACGTCGCGGCGGCACAGGGGATCTCACGCACCTTCCAGAACGTGGCGCTGTTCCGTGGCATGACCACACTCGACAACATCATGACCGGGCGAAATCTGAAGATGAACCGGTGGAAGACCAGTCTGCTGCCCGCAGCGCTGTATATCGGCTGGACCCGGAAGGAAGAGGCGGCGCACCGGGACTACGTTGAAAAGATTATAGACTTCCTGCAGATCGAGGCGATCCGCAAGACGCCAGTCGGCCGTCTACCCTATGGCCTGCAGAAGCGGGTCGAATTAGGCCGGGCCCTGGCAGCGGAGCCCGAGTTGCTTTTGCTCGACGAGCCAATGGCCGGCATGAACATCGAGGAAAAGCAGGACATGTGCCGATTTGTCCTGGATGTGAATGACGAATTCGGTACGACGATCGCGCTGATCGAACATGACATGGGCGTCGTCATGGATATTTCGGACCGCGTCGTAGTGCTTGATCACGGTATCAAGATCGCTGATGGCATGCCGGATGAAGTGAAGAACAACCAGGATGTCATCGATGCATATCTCGGTGTCAGTCATGAGTGATATCGTAACCAGACGCAACGGAGGCGCCTAGCATATGGACTTATGGCAAGCAATCGTGCTCGATCCCATACTTGATATGATCGACGCTCCGGAGTTCTTAGCCGAAGTATTTATCGGCGGTCTCATGTCCGGCGTGATGTATTCTCTGGTCGCTCTAGGCTTTGTTTTGATTTTCAAGGCTTCTGGCGTTTTCAACTTTGCGCAAGGCGTGCTGGCATTGTTTGCCGCTTTGACGCTGGTCGGGCTGATGACCGGAACGGTACCGATCCTGCTCACCCAAGTGCCTGGGATGGAGATGCCGCCGTGGCTTGCCATCATCATCACCATTGTCGTCATGATCGGGATGGCTTTCCTTGTGGAACGCATCATTCTGCGCCCCTTGGTGAACCAGGATCCAATCATTATGTTCATGTCGACCATCGGCCTGGCTTTCGTTCTGGAAGGGGCCGGCGATATTCTCTGGGGCAGCGAGGTCAAGACACTCGACATCGGCATTCCCAATAGTACTTTCATGTGGGCCGACATTCAGTTTCAGGAGTTTGATATCTGGGCTGCGGTAATATCGGCAGTCATGGTGGTGTTTTTAGCCTTATTTTTCCAGCGCACACGCGTCGGCCGCGCCTTGCGCGCTGTCGCCGACGACCATCAGGCAGCACTTTCGGTCGGCATACCGCTGAAGGCCATCTGGGTCGTGGTTTGGTCGGTGGCGGGCATTGTGGCGCTGGTCGCCGGTGTCATGTGGGGTTCCAAAAGCGGGGTCCAGTTCAGCCTTTCGCTCATCGCCCTTAAGGCCCTGCCAGTGCTCATTCTAGGCGGCTTCACCTCGGTTCCAGGCGCCATCGTAGGTGGCCTGATCATTGGTGTTGGCGAAAAGGTGGCGGAAGTTTACTGGGGCCCCCTGGTCAACGGCGCGATCGAGAATTGGTTCGCTTACATGGTCGCCCTGGTCTTCCTGCTGTTTATGCCGCAGGGACTGTTCGGCGAAAAGATCATCGAAAGGGTTTAGCAGCATGTTTTACCGCGAAGCCGGCCAGTTCAAGACCAGGTATGCAGCAGACCAGGCAATATTCCCCATTGCGGAGGACCGCTGGTGCGTCATTGCCTTTGTTCTGTTCGCTTACCTAGGTGTGCCGCTGTTCGCCGAAGAGTACCTCCTCCAGGCGATCTTGATCCCGGTCCTGACTTTCTCCCTGGCCGCCGTCGGCCTCAACATCTTGACCGGCTACTGCGGGCAACTTTCGCTCGGCACCGGCGGCTTTATGGCCACCGGCGCGATCGCCTGTTACAAATTGATGGTCGCCTTTCCGGACATGAACATCCTGATCGTGTTCATTCTTTCGGGCCTGATAACGGCGGGGGTGGGGTTGATATTCGGCATCCCGAGCCTCCGCATCAAGGGCTTTTATCTAGCGGTGGCGACGTTGGCGGCACAGTTTTTTCTAAGTTGGCTCTATAACAAGATTGCATGGTTCGTGAACTACACGCCGTCCGGCACCATTACGGCGCCGCCGAGGCACATGTTCGGAATACAGATCACCGGCCCGGCGGCGACGGCCGAGGCGCGCTATATTTTCCTGCTCACACTGGTGATCGTGCTTGCCCTGTTGGCCAAGAATCTTGTAAGGGGACCCGTCGGGCGTGCATGGATGGCGATCCGCGATATGGATATTGCCGCCGAGCTGATCGGATTCCGTCCCTTTCAGACCAAACTTCTGGCGTTTTCGGTCAGCTCGTTTTATATCGGCATCGCCGGCGCTCTGACCTTCAGCATGTGGCTGGGAAGCGTCGAAACCGCCGAAGCGTTCGATATCAACGTCTCTTTCCAGGTTTTGTTCATGATCATTATCGGCGGGCTTGGCAGCATGTTGGGTTCGTTCCTGGGCGCGGCCTTCATTCTTTTGACACCGATCATCTTGACCAACGTCATGGTCCAGGGCATGGGATTTCAAGCGGTAACAGCCAAGCACTTTGAAATCATTTTCTTTGGTAGTTTGATTATCTTCTTCCTGATTGTCGAGCCACTGGGCCTCGCCCGGCTTTGGCAAATTATCAAGGAAAAACTTCGCCAGTGGCCCTTTCCCTATTGAACAGAAGGCGCGGAAACAATATGCATTGTCGAAAAGACTGAAAACTTGTTAAAGACTGAAAACTTGTTACTGTTGGTCCAACCTCGCATTTTGAATCAACCGCGAGGTATAAAGGGAGGTACCAGATCATGATTCGCAATCTCACTTTGAGCGTATTGGCCGCTTCGGTCTTGATCGGCGGTTTCGCCGTTGACAAGGCGACAGCCGCCGAAGAGACTATTTTCATTCCCGGCTTGGTCTACCGGACAGGACCCTATGCACCGGGCGGCATACCATCCGCCAACGGGTTGAGTGACTATTTCAACTTGATTAACCAGCGTGACGGCGGTGCCAATGGTGTCAAGCTGGTCTTTGAAGAATGCGAAACCGGCTATAACACTAAGGTCGGTGTCGAGTGCTACGAGAAGTTTAAATCCAAAAAGCCGATTGTCGTTATCCCCTATTCCACCGGCATTACCTATCAGCTCATCCCGAAAACACCGATCGACAAAATACCAGTGTTCTCGATGGGTTACGGCCGAACATCCGCCGCCGACGGCCGGGTCTTCAAATGGGTATTCAATTTCCCCACCACCTATTGGAGCCAGGCCAGTGCCATTATCAACTATATTGGCAGCCAGGAAGGTGGAATACCTAATCTCAAGGGCAAGAAGATCGCCCACATCTATCACAACAGCGCCTATGGTAAGGAAGCCAATCCAACCTTGGAAGTGCTGTCAAAGAAGCTGGGCTACAAGCTGAAACTTTTAGCAGTCGATCATCCCGGTCAGGAACAAAAAGCGACTTGGCTGCAGATCCGCCGTTGGAAGCCCGACTATATCTTCCTTTCCGGCTGGGGTGTGATGAATCAGGTGGCGCTCAAGGAAGCCTCCGGCATTGGGTTCCCGATGGACCATTTCATCGGCAACTGGTGGTCGGGTACCGAAGTTGATATGGGCCCCGTTGGCGCCGGCGGCCACGGTTACAAGGCGGCGACATTCCATCCCCCGGGCGGCAAGTCCAAGTTGCACGACGATATCCGCAAGTACGTCTATGGCAAGGGCCTCGGCGCAGGCAAGGTAGAACGGATCGGCGAAGTTCTTTACAACCGGGCCATGTTGAACGCGGTATTTGTCGTGGAAGCAATTCGTGCGGCACAGAAAAAGTTTGGCGTCAAGGTGACGACCGGCGAACAGGTCCGCTGGGGTCTTGAGAATACCCACTTCACCGAAGCTAAATGGGCGAAACTCGGTCTTAAAGGCTATCCCGAGATAAAGGTCTCCTGCGAGGACCACGAAGGCGGCCATCCGGTGCTGATCCAGCAATGGGATGCCAAGGCCAAGACCTGGAACATCGCCAGCGGCTGGAATCCGGTCATGAAGGACATTATCCGCCCCATGATCGAAGCCGATGCGGCAAAGTTCGCGAAAGAGAATAATATCACGCCGCGCGACTGCAGTAAGGAAGACTAAGCGCGTTTCGCTTTGCCGATGGCCCGGTGCTATTCGGGCTGATAAAAGTAAGGAGACGCCGTGAGTAATGGTGAAAAATTGCTTGTCGTCAACAATATCGAGGTCATCTACGATCATGTGATCCTGGTATTGCGTGGCGTCTCGTTGGAAGTGACCGAGGGGGGTATTATTGCCCTCCTCGGTGCCAACGGCGCGGGCAAGACAACCACATTGAAAGCTATATCGAACCTTTTGGGCACCGAACGCGGCGAGGTCACGAAGGGTGATATTTTTTACGAAACCAACCGGGTGCAGGCCCTCAATCCCAGTGAATTGGTTAAACGCGGCGTCATTCAAGTCATGGAAGGGCGCCATTGCTTTGAACATTTGACGGTGGAGGAAAACCTGCTCACCGGCGCCTATACCCGCGGCGGCGACCGTAGGGGCATCGCCAACGCACTGGAATTGGTCTACGGTTATTTTCCGAAGTTGAAGGAACGGAGCAAGGCTCTGGCAGGCTACATCTCGGGTGGGGAGCAGCAGATGACGGCAATTGGCCGAGCCTTGATGGCCAAGCCAAAGCTGATTCTGCTGGACGAGCCATCCATGGGCCTGGCACCGCAGCTGGTAGAGGAGATCTTTGCGATCGTCGCCCGGCTGAACAAGGACGAAGGCGTTAGCTTCCTCCTCGCCGAACAGAACGCCACAGTGGCGTTGCGATATGCCGACTATGGCTATGTGCTTGAGAATGGCCGGGTGGTACTCGACGGTGTGGCCAAGGATTTGGCCGAGCATGAAGATATCAAGGAATTCTACCTTGGATTTTCCGAAGGTGACCGCGCCAGTTTTCGCGATGCCAAGCATTACCGCCGGCGCAAGCGCTGGCTGGGCTGATCCGATCGGATTTTACCTTGAACAGGTATCCTAACCTTATAGGG
>CAJWIB010000070.1 GCA_913041095.1 uncultured Rhodospirillaceae bacterium
CGAAATTCCTTCATTCTGTGGCCAGACCGACCTACAATTGGTCCCAGTTTGAAGGTTATATGAAAAATGTCAGGTTAAAGTAGCGTTACTCATGACCTTAGAAGTCTTTATTAATCACATACCCGGCGAAACGAGGCTGGCGGTTGCCGATGAGGGCAGGCTTATTGATTTAGTTATCGCCTGTGGCCATGAGATCACTATTCTCGGCAACATCTATCTGGGCCGTATCGAAAAAGTCGTTGCTGGCTTGAATGCAGCGTTTGTTGATATTGGTCAAAATACATCGGGTTTCTTAGCTGCGACCGATGGTCAAATATTTGACCAAGATGCTGAAAAACCCAAATCGATCTCCACACTATTTAATGAAGGCGACAAAATCCTGGTTCAAGTCACCCGAGAAGCAACTGAAGGGAAGGGGGCAAAGCTGACAACCCGGCTCAATCTCCCAGGCCGCTCAATTGTGCTGACGCCCGGGCGGCCCGGTATTTCTGTTTCCAAAAGTATTACCGATGAAGGCGAGCGCCAAAGACTGGAGCACGCACTTATTGACTATGCGCAGTCCACAGAGGGTAAGATCATTCGAACACGTGCCCAAGCTGTCGCAGAAGAAATACTGAAAAACGAAGCCGAAGCTTTGTCTAACACTTGGCTAGATATTGAGGCGGCACGGCAAACCATGAAGCCACCGGCTTGTGTACACAAGGCACCCGACGCAATAACAAAATATCTAATGGATAAAGGCGATCCGGCATGGCAACGCATCGTCATTGATGATCGAGCAACCATGGGCCGGTTGGTAGATTTTTGTACAGAATTAGTGCCGGAGCTATTGGAATTGATTGAACCGGCGGAAGATAAGGTCGCACTGCTGGAAACTCACAATTTGGACCAGCAAATAGATGATCTGCTGCAAACCCTTGTCAGTCTGCCATCCGGCGGACAATTAATCATCGAAGAAACCGCGGCTTTGGTGGCGATTGATGTTGATAGCGGCGCGCATAGACGTGACCGAGATCCTGAAACATTTGCTCTCGCCATTAATGCAGAGGCGGCTCGGGAAATCGCCCGGCAGGTATTGTTGAGAAATTTATCCGGCCAGATCGTAATCGATATGCTGCCACTGAAACGCCGGGAAAACAGAGACAATATTCAAAACACCTTGGCAGAAGCGTTGGCCGAGGATGGCGCCAATTGCAATATTTTTGGCTTTAGCCGGTTGGGCAATTTGGAAATGACCCGGCGGCGGATGGGGAAAAGCCTAGCCCAGAGGTTTCTGGCTAAAACTGCCTCAGAAATCTCACCCGAAAGCACGGCCTTAGGCATCATCCGAGCGGTGTTAAGAGAGCTTGATCGTAATCCCGGTAAGTCTTTGACGGTTCGATGTAGTGCCGATTTACATGCATTATTAATGAACGGCGTGTCAGCGGCCTGGCACAGCCTGCTTGAACGCACCGGCCCGGTTGTCATATTAGAGAAATCAGCCGATTTAACAGCGACGCAATTTGATCTGCGGATAAATTGATTTAGAGATGAGAAATGGCGACCAGTAAGCCAACTAAAAATAATGGTAAACGCGAATGCCCAAATTGTGGCCAACCGACCATGCCTAAATTCCGGCCATTCTGTTCGGCCCGCTGCTCGCAGCTTGATCTCTCAAATTGGCTAAATGAAGATTACCGCGTACCGGTTGTTGAAATCGACGATTTTGACGAAGATGATTTTCCTGATGAGGAATTTGAAAATTAGTTTACAGGCGTGATCCCTACAAGCACGTTGGTGCGATTAGGAGTAGCCGCAATGTTAAAGTTGTGCTCGGTGGCGAAACCATTGCTGAAAGCTCAAATGTAACCTTTGTCTTCGAGACCGGAATGTTGACCCGTTATTATTTGCCGATGGATGATATCCGGATGACAGCACTGACACGCTCGGAAACAACAACGCGATGTCCCTATAAAGGTATCACCAGTTACTGGTCGGTCGAAGCTGGTGGACTGGTTTTTGATGACATAGTGTGGAGCTATTCGGAGCCACTAGAAGAAGCACCGAAGCTCAAGAACCTGCTTTACTTTTTTAATGAAAATGTTGACGCTATTTTGATTGACGGTAAAAAACAAAAACAAGCTAAAACCAAATGGTTTAAATTATTAGTTAAAACTTTGGATGGCCCAGAACATATTGTCTGAAGCTTAAACATCGGGTGGAGCTAAGGTTTGCCAGTTCTCAGATAACGTCAGCACTGCGTCAGTTTTTTCCTGCAACTCCTCAAAGGAAATGCCGGCAGTAATTTCCCGCACCACAAAACTATCTTCAGTCACATCAATGACCGCCAGATCGGTAAACACCGTTCGGACCACTCTGGAGCCGGTGAGCGGGTAGGTGCATTTATTCATCAGCTTCGGTTTGCCGGTTTTAGTGCAGTGGTCCATCATTACAAATATACGCTTAGCACCGACCGCCAAATCCATGGCACCGCCGACCCCGGGTGGTTTTGAAGTGTCCAGGGTTGCCCAATTGGCGAGATCACCGTTTTTCGCAACTTGATAAGCACCGAGAACACAAACATCGATGTGACCGCCACGGATCATAACGAATGAATCCGTATGGCTAAAATAACTGCCCCCCGGCAGCAGTGTTACTGGTTTCTTTCCAGCATTGATCAGATTGCCGTCTTCCTGACCAGGTGCCGGAGCCTCGCCCATGCCCAGAATACCGTTTTCACTGTGGAATACAATTTCGCGGTTGGTGGAAACATAATTGGCCACCATCTCAGGGCTGCCGATGCCGAGATTAACATAACTACCCTCGTCAATTTCCTGGGCAATGCGCCAGGCAACTTGTGGGCGAGTTAAACCAATTTTTTCCAGTACCGCTGTCATGTTAAATTTCCCACTTTATCTGCTGTTCTAGCCATTATGCACAAATACCCGGTCAACAAAAATACCCGGTGTAATAATAAGTTCTGGATTGAGTTTGCCAAGGTCAACGATCTCATCCACTTGGACAATCGTCAGTGTAGCCGCCATCGCCATTACCGGGCCAAAATTGCGGGCTGATTTATCGTAAACAATATTTCCCCAACGATCCGCCCGCGTCGCGCGTATGAGTGCTATATCGCCTTTAAGCGGATATTCAAACACATGCTCAACGCCACTAATTTTGCGACACTCTTTGCTTTTTCCAAGCTCGGTACCGGCTGAGGTCGGCGTAAAAAAGCCGCCAATACCAGCGCCGGCTGCGCGCATCCTTTCGCTCAACGTGCCCTGCGGAACGACTTCAAGCGTAATTTCGCCAGCCTGATAACAGTCTTGAAACACCACCGAGCCAGCGCTAATCGGATAAGAACAAATAACACGAGACACTTTTCCCGCCGCAATCAAAGCAGCCAGACCGTAATTTCCCTCCCCGGCATTGTTTGAGACAATGGTGAGATTTTCGGCATCCGTTTCAATTAGTGCTTCCAGCAAATCAACCGGTGCGCCAGCATCACCAAAGCCACTGCTCAGGACCACTGATCCGCTCTGGATATCCGCAACGGCGGCTGAAATATTATTCACACTTTTATCAATCATGGGAGTTGAATAAGAGGCTAGGCCAAGATGGTCAATCAGATAAAGATCATAACCGATAGCTGCAAAATCCACCACTACCAGCCAGTCTATTCGATTAATAAAAAGTATTGGCGGCGACATCGAGTAGGGTAGGCGCTCACCTGATCTTAATTCTGGTCTCAAGTTTCATTAAAGCCAAGTTTTTCCGACACTTCCCGTGCAGCTGCCCCGAGACGTTTTGCCACATTGCCCGTCGGCCGGTCATCAAACGAACCCTCATAGCCAAAGGTGGCGATAGCCGCGGATAGATGGCCTTCGTGATTAAACACCGGTGCCGACAGCGACGCGATACTGGGTGAAAAATCACCAACCGTCCGCCCGAGCCCTTGCCGCAATGTCTCAGCCTGGATCGCTTTTATCTCAGTTTTGTTACGTTTACCCATGCGGCGCATTTCATGTTGCAGCAACGGCTCGGTTTGCTTTTTGTCGAGCCAGGATAAAAACACCCGTCCAGAAGCGGTGCGGAGAAGTGGGAGGTTCGATCCAACTGCAAGGTTAAGCGCTATTGGCACCAACGGTACTTCGCGGTGGATGACGATGGGGCCATGATCTCCCCATACCGACAAGTGAACGGTTTCACCGATCTCGTCCCTGAGCTGCGTCAAGACCGGCAGGGCCGCGCGCACAACATTGAGCCGGATGATTGCTGCCAGGCCAACGCGCAGCGAGGTTGATCCCAAATCATATTTACCGGTTGCCAAATCTTGTTTGATCAAACCCGCTCTTATTAGACTGACCAAATATCGATGTGCCTTCGCCGAAGGCAGGTCCGTTGCATCGGCAATATCTTTCAATGCCAGCGGACCACCACCTTCAGTTACTGCCAGTAAAACTCGGCTGCCGATTTCAACTGATTGGACGCCACCGCTTTTAGAATTGTTGCTAGATTTTTTTGCCATCCTCAGGCCTGATTCCCATCAAACAGATATTTATTTTATCTTTACATTATATAATACTTATTACATATTTTGAAATAATACAATATGGGCAGCAGCTATTGTCGTCTAATTAAAAAGTAGTAAAGCAGGGCCACTCAGATGGACTTCAATTTCAGCGAACAAGACTTGGCCTTCCGCCAGGAAGTTCGGGATTTTATGCAACATTCCCTGCCGGAAGATTTACGCGAGATTGCTGAACACGGCCAGCATTTTCGTAAGGAACATTTCGTCCGCTGGCAAAAAATTTTGTTTGAAAGGGGCTGGGCGGCACCGAGCTGGCCGGTAGAACATGGCGGCCCCGGCTGGACGCCAACTCAGAAATATATTTTCCAGGAAGAACTCGGCCTTTCTGCTGCGCCGATGCCGCCGCCTTTTGGCACTGGCATGATCGGGCCGGTATTGATCGCCTTCGGTAACGATGCGCAAAAAACCGAATATTTGCCGCGTATCTTAAACGGTGACGATTGGTGGTGTCAGGGCTATTCTGAGCCGGATTCAGGCTCTGATCTGGCTTCGCTGCGGACTATAGCAGTTCTCGATGAAGATCATTATGTCGTTAACGGGCAGAAAATCTGGACTTCCTATGCTCAGTATGCTGACCGCATGTTCTGTCTGGTGCGCACCGACGACTCCGTCAAACCGCAAGCCGGTATCTCATTTTTGCTGATCAAAATGGATACCCCCGGCATCACGTTGCGGCCAATTATTTCTCAGGATAACGATCACACCTTGAATGAAGTGTTTTTCGAGGACGTCCGGGTACCGATCAAAAATCTTGTCGGCGAAGCCGGGCAGGGGTGGACTTACGCTAAATTCTTACTTGGCCATGAGCGTAGTTCTATCGGCGATATTGCTGGCTCCAAGCGGAGTCTTACCCGGTTGAAAAAAATCGCTGCTGCTGAAATATCAGGCGGCCAGCCGCTCAGTGAAGACTCGGCTTTTAGCCGCAAGTTGATCGATTTGGATGTTAGGCTGATGATCCTGGAAGTGACACAGTTTCGTCTGCTGGCCGATGAGGAAGCAGGTAATGATATCGGTCCAGCGGCTTCAATTTTAAAAATCAAAGGTTCCGAACTGAGCCAATTAATTAGCGAAACAGCAGTTGAAGCGATTGGTTATTACGGCATGCCCTATGTTCACGAGGCCGTACAGCCGGGCGGCAATGAGCATGCCGTTGGTCCCAATTACGCGACCGGAATTCTGCCTGATTATCTGTTTCTGCGCGCTCTTAGTATTCTTGGAGGCACTAATGAAATTCAGCGCAATATTTTAGCTAAAACGGCGCTTAGGTTTTAGGCGGCAGCGATGGATTTTACCCTCAACGAGGAACAACAACTCCTCAAAAATAGCGCCGAACGCTTTGTTGAGCAGGATTACGGTTTCGAGAGGCGGCGTGACATCATTGCCAGCCCCGATGGCTTCGACCGCGAGGTTTGGGCGCAAATGGCGGAGCTCGGCTGGCTTGGCCTGCCGTTTTCAGAAGAGGATGGCGGCTATGACGGCACCCCGGTGGAGACCATGATATTGATGGAAGCGATAGGTTGTGGGCTAATGGTTGAGCCCTATCTGGCGACAGTGGTGTTGGGCGGCGGCCTGATAGCAGCCTGCGGTAACGCTGATCAAAAGGCGACTATTTTACCACAGCTTATTGCCGGCAAGATGCTGCTGGCCCTCGCCTATGCTGAACCACAATCCCGCTTTGATCCCGCTGACATTATTACCACTGCCACCAAGGATGGTGGCGGTTATCTATTGAATGGCCATAAAGCCGTCGTTCTCAATGGCGGTTCTGCTGATAAAATCATATTTAGCGCCAGGACTTCAGGCGATCAACGCGACCAAGGTGGGATCAGCTTATTTATCATCGATGCAGATGCCGCAGGTCTAAAAATCAAATCTTACCCCACGATTGATGGCTTGCGGGCTGCGGAAATTGAGTTAACCAATGTTGCTGCCGAGGCATTGGGAAAAATCGATGACGCTTATCCGGCCATTGAGGTAGTGCTTGATGCAGGTATTGCGGCAATTGCGGCGGAAGCGGTCGGGGCTATGCAAGTACTCCACGATGACACCCTAGAGTACCTTAAAACCCGTCAGCAGTTTGGCCAGGCAATCGGCTCGTTTCAGGTGCTGCAACACCGCATGGTGGATATCTATATTGAGCTTGAGCAAGCTCGCTCGGCAGCCGTCATGGCAACACTGCGCTTGACCGAAAACGATCCAGAAGCCCGTTGCCATGCATTATCGGCTGCCAAAGTTCAGATTGGCCAAGCCAGCCGCTTTGTTGGCCAAAACGCAGTTCAACTCCATGGTGGCATCGGCATGACGGATGAACTCAAAATTAGTCACTATTTCAAGAGGTTGACGATGATCACCACCCAGTTTGGCAGTGCTGATTATCATCTTGACCGGATGGCAAGCGCAACGCCTCAAACAAATCAAGAGGAAATATAATGACTGATAGTAATTCGACTACTGGTATGATGCAGGATAAAGTGGTGGTCGTTACCGGCGGCGGCAGGGGCATTGGCCGGGAAATCGCTTTGTTGATGGCGGCTGAAGGTGCCAAGGTCATGGTCAACGATCTAGGCGCTGACCTTGATGGTGGCGGTGCGGATCAAGGACCGGCCCATGAAGTTGCGGGCGAGGTGAAGGCCGCTGGCGGCGAGGCAGGATACAACACCGATGATGTTTCAAATGGCAGAGGCGCCGAAAATCTGATTGCCTCGACGATCAGCGAATTTGGCCGCATTGATGCGGTCATCAACAATGCTGGAATTTTACGTGATACTGTTTTTCACAAAATGGATGAAGCCGCCTGGAGCACCGTCATTAATGTCAATTTAACCGGCTGTTACAATGTTGCCCGAGCGGCTGCGACTCATTTCCGCGAACAAGAATCCGGCGTCTTTGTCCACATGACTTCGGTCTCGGGCTTGATTGGTAATTTCGGTCAGGCTAATTATGCGGCGGCAAAAATGGGCGTGACTGGATTGTCCCGCTCAATTGCGATTGATCTGGCGCGCTACAACGTCCGCTCGAACTGCATGTCGCCTTCCGGTTTCACCCGGATGATCGGTTCGATCCCGATTACCAGCGATGAACAAGCCAAGGAATTTGAGCGTCTTAAAGAGGAAATGCGGCCTGAAATGAACGCGCCGTTGGTGGTCTTTCTGGCCAGCGATGCGGCCAAGGATATCACCGGCCAAATCTTTGCTACCAGTGGTAACCACTACTATTTACTCAATCAGCCCCGACCGGTGGTGTCAGAATTCAGATATAATTGGACGCCCAAGATGGTTGCTGATGAATTTCTCAGCGAGATCAGAGATAAACTAACGCCGCTGGAAACTCTCAATGATGTGCTGGATTAAACCGTCGCGGTACTACCGAGCAACGCTGTCACTTGGCCTTGCCCAACGCAATCTCCGCACCATTGTTTAGTTCCAAATCATATAATAAGTATTGGATAGTGTAAAAACACAGTTAGCCGCCAGGGGAACTCAAGGAAAAAATGTTTGGTACCGGTAAAATCGTTAGCTCAGATCAAACCGTTGATAAACGGGATTTAGCGAAGCGCACTCTTCAGGCAGCTTCAGCACTGGACTCTCTCGGTATTGGCGAGGGCGATTCTATTGCCGCCTTTATGCGCAATGATTTTCCGTTATTCGAAGCGCAAAGTGCGGCCGCATTGCTGGGCGCTTATTTTGTCACCATCAAT
This sequence comes from uncultured Rhodospirillaceae bacterium, assembly GCA_913041095.1. GTDB lineage: Bacteria > Pseudomonadota > Alphaproteobacteria > Rhodospirillales > UBA2165 > TMED23. Next base: position 8,268 of record CAJWIB010000070.1, read on the forward strand.
TGGCATTTTAGAAGTGTTGAGGCGGAGTATATTCTTACCGATTCCGAGACCAAGGCACTGGTTGTTCATGCCGATTTGCTGGGTGAAATTCGTGATTTGATCCCGCCCGGCGTGGCCGTGTTTGTTGTACCGACACCAGCTGATATTGCTGCGGCTTATGGCCTTGATGCCGCCGCTTGCGTGGTGCCGGAGGATGAACAGAATTGGGGAGGTTGGATCGAGGGTTTTGCCGAGTGGTCTGCCACGCCATGCACTCAACGCGGCGTAGTTTTTTATACGTCGGGCACGACCGGTTTACCCAAAGGTGTTTTCACTCACCCGACGACGGCAGATCAGCAGGCTGCTGGAGCTAAAGTCGGTGACGCCGCCTATCGCCCGCGTTCAGGTATGCGCGTTTTGCTCAATGGACCGTGCTATCACGTTGCTGTCAACCATTCGGCACGCATTGCTCTGGCTAATGATGCTGATTTATATCTTCAACATCGTTTTGGTGCCGAAGAATTTTTACAATTGGTGGAAACTCACAAGATTACCCATGCCCATATGGTACCGACCATGTTTGTTCGGCTCTTGAAACTGCCCACCGAAATACGCCAGCGCTATGATGTCTCGTCGATGGAGTGGATCACCCATGGAGCCGCCCCCTGTTCGCCGGACATTAAGAAAGCAATGATCGAGTGGTTAGGACCTATCTTGGTAGAATATTACGGCGGTACCGAAGTTGGCATCTCACATTTCTGCTCCAGTGAAGACTGGCTAGCCAAGCCGGGTACCGTCGGCAAACTGACACCAAATTCAAAGATTGGTATATTTGATGATGATGGCAAAATGCTGGGCCCAGGTGAAATTGGTGAAATCTATGTCAAAACTGACATGGTACCTGATTTCGATTACAAGAGCTTGCCGGAAAAACGCCTGGAAGTTGAGCGTGATGGCTTGGTCAGCATTGGCGATATCGGTTATCAGGACGAAGACGGCTATTTGTTCCTCTGCGACCGCCGCAATGACATGGTGATCTCCGGTGGTGTAAATATTTATCCGGCCGAGATTGAAGCCGCTTTGGTGACGATGGATGGGGTCAGAGACTGTGCCGTGTTTGGTATTCCCGATGCTGAATTCGGTGAATCGCTGATGACTATGATTGAGCTGGAAGAAAATGCTGAATTGAGCGAGACGGCGATACGTGAGTATTTAATTGAGCGCCTGGCCAAATACAAAGTACCAAAGTCGATTGAATTCCATGGAGATCTACCCCGCGAAGATTCAGGGAAAATTATGAAGCGCCGTTTGCGCGATCCATACTGGCAGGATGTTAATCGCCAAATTTAAATCGGTCTTTATTTCATGCCGAGCAGTGTCGGCAGCCACAAAGCCAGGACCGGTCATCTAATTAATTATCCGGACCCAAAAAGTGACCAAAGTATTTACCCGGCTTGTCACCAACTGCTCAGCATAGTTCATTCATAATATCTCTCCTCGACAAACTGTCTATGGTGGTGCCTGAGGGCTTTTTTGGGACCGAAAGCCTATTTTTTTGAGAAAGGACCAGAAATAAGTTGCGTTAACGTGCAAAAAATTTAATTTGGCGGCACAGAAAATCGAGGAAACCATTGTGATAAATGCTGCCATTATCGGGCTCGGCTGGTGGGGCCGTTATATCGTTGAGACTCTGCAAGGTAAGAGCAAAAAGATCGGCTTTTCCCGCGGAATTGATATTGCGCCCGACGCAGCCGAGGACATTGCGGTAGCACATAGCCTGACCGTTACCGTCGATTACACCGATGCGCTGAATGATTCGGCTATTGATGCGGTTGTGCTGGCGACGCCCCATAGTTTCCATGAGGAAC
>CAJWIB010000071.1 GCA_913041095.1 uncultured Rhodospirillaceae bacterium
TATTTGTCGGCCAGCGCCTCGATACCTATCAGCAGGCCTGGCAATTGCCGCAGGGTGGTATCGATGATGGTGAAGCCCCGGCGACGGCGGCTGTCAGAGAGCTTGAAGAAGAAATCGGCACGGGGAACGCAGAAATAATTGGCGAAGTGGAAGTTTGGCTGAGCTATGACCTGCCGCCCGAATTAATGGGCATGGTTTGGCAAGGCCGCTATCGAGGGCAAACGCAGAAATGGTTTGCCCTGCGGTTCTTGGGTGATGATTCTGAGATAGATCCTGCAGCGGTTGAACACCCTGAATTCAGTGCTTGGAAGTGGGTTGATCTAGAAGAAATACCGGAAATTGCCGTGTCATTTAAAAAGTCCATCTATCAAACCTTGGTGAACGAATTTACCCGATTTGCGAAAGCCCCGGGTTGAGTTTGTTACAAACACTCCGGTTTAGCTAAAAACGCCCGAAGTCCAGGTTAAAAATACGCTAAATAGTGAAAATATTACGGCATGTCTTGATGGTTTTTTTATTTAATCACGGTTTGCCGGAGTCTATTTCCCATGATATTAGAATTTCCGTTTTCTAGTGCGCAATTGGTCTATATGGTTTGTCCTCGGAGCAACCAACCCTCAAAAAAAATCAGAATATTTGATGGTGGTTAATCCACCGAGATTACATTTACTGTGTGTGGCTGGGAATTACGGCAGTGGCTGCGGAAATTAGGAGTTTAGGTAGTATGGAAGGTTCGACGGCCGTCGCGGTGGAAGGTACCATACGCGAAGAAGTGGAAGACGTAGTTGTTCGCTTCGCCGGCGACTCCGGTGATGGCATTCAAATCACCGGCAGTCAATTTACATTGACAACCGCATTAGCTGGTAATGATCTTTCGACATTTCCGGATTTTCCGGCTGAAATCAGAGCGCCGCAAGGCACCACTTTCGGGGTATCAGCTTTTCAAATCCATTTTGGCTCACGCGAAATTAGAACCGCTGGTGATGCACCTGATGTGCTGGTCGCGCTTAACCCGGCAGCTCTCAAGGTCAACCTTACCGATCTCAATAAGGGCGGGTTAATTATTGTTGATACTGGTACCTTCACGGACCGGAATTTGAAAAAAGCGGGCTATGAAGATAACCCGCTTGAAAATGGCAGCCTTGATGACTTCCGGACAATCGCCGTCAATATTACCAAAAACACTCTTGAAGCCGTTAAAGATCTCGGACTTTCTCAAAAAGAAGCCGTCCGGTGTAAAAACATGTACGCGCTCGGTCTGGTTTACTGGCTGTATGGCCGGGAACGGGAACCGACGGTTCATTGGCTTAATGAAAAATTCAGCAAACGGCCCGAAATCGCTATCTCAAACATTGCAGCAGTAAATGCCGGTCATGCCTTTGGTGAAACCACGGAAGCCTCGGGTGAAACCTCGGTCTATAAAGTAGCACCAGCCAAAATTGAGCCCGGTCTCTACCGTACCATCACTGGCATCGAAGCCGTTGCCTATGGTCTGGCTGCAGGAGTTCAAAAAGCGGGGCTAAGAATGACTTTTGCCGGCTATCCAATTACCCCAGCCTCCGGCGTCTTGCACACACTATCCAAACTTAAACAGTTCGATATAGTAACCTTCCAGGCCGAAGATGAAATCGCCGCCGTTTGCGCAGCCCTTGGTGGCTCTTATGCCGGCACACTGGGTGTCACCGCAAGTTCTGGCCCCGGCATCGCGCTTAAAACCGAAGCAATCGGTTTAGCTATTTCGGTCGAACTTCCATTGGTGATAGTCAATGCTCAACGCGCCGGCCCATCGACCGGATTGCCGACCAAGACCGAACAATCTGATCTCTATCAAGCGGTTTATGGCCGCAATGCTGATGCTCCGCTGGTTGTCATCGCCGCTCGGTCACCCGCCGATAATTTTGACGTTGCCATTGAAGCCACTCGCCTGGCAACCAAATATATGACACCGGTGATGCTGTTAACCGATGGCTATCTCGCTAACGCATCGGAGCCTTGGAAACTACCGGATGTCGATGCGATCCCTGATTTTCCAGTTAAGTTCCCCAGCGATACAGAAGGTTTTTCGCCGTCCCACCGGGATGCTAAAACGCTTGCCCGTAACTGGCCAGTACCTGGAACACCGGGGCTGGAACACCGCATTGGTGGCATCGAAAAATCTTATAAATCCGGCAATCTTTCCTATGAAGCCGCCAATCACCAGAAAATGACGGACGTCCGTAAGGCCAAAATTGATGGCATTGCCGAAGATATTCCAAATCAGAAAGTCACCCGGGGCGATGCCAAGGGCGATGTCGTCGTGGTTGGCTGGGGCTCGACTTTTGGCCCCATCACCCGGGCCGTGCAGAAGGTCCAGGCTGACGGCCACAAAGTATCGCACATCCATATTCGTTACATTTGGCCGCTACCGAAAAATCTCGGCTCTCTGCTGAAGAAATTCAAAAAAGTGATAGTTGCCGAAATGAATACCGGCCAGCTGATTACTGTCCTGCGCAGTGAATATCTGATCAACGCGCAGGGGCTTAATAAAACTTCTGGTCAACCGTTTAAGGTCTCGGAAGTTGAAGAGGCCATCCGCGAGAGTTTGAGGAAATAATATTATGAATGTAGCAACACATCCGGAAAAATTAACCGTCAAAGATTATGCATCCGATCAGGAAGTCCGCTGGTGCCCTGGTTGCGGCGACTACTCGATTGTTCGCGCCATGCAAAAAGCCTTAGCCGATATTCAGGCGCCGTTGGAAAAAACCGCCTTTATTTCGGGAATTGGCTGTGCGTCTCGGTTTCCTTATTACATGGCAACTTACGGCTTTCATACCATTCATGGCCGCGCTGCTTCAATTGCCACCGGCACCAAACTCGCCAATCCCGATCTTGACATTTGGGTTATTTCAGGTGACGGCGATGCGTTGTCGATTGGCGGCAATCACTTGATGCATGTTTTACGGCGCAACGTCGATTTGCAGTATATCCTGTTTAATAACGAAATTTATGGCCTCACTAAGGGCCAGTATTCACCAACGTCGAAAGTTGGCACACGCTCACCATCAACGCCACAGGGGTCGATTGACAGCCCGCTATCGGCTACTGAGTTTGCCCTTGGCTGTGGTGCCCGGTTTGTTGCCCGCGGCATCGATACTTTGCCCAAACATCTGCCGGAAGTTTTTAAACGTGCGCATGCGCACAAAGGGGCATCATTTGTCGAGGTGTTCCAAAACTGCATTGTTTATAATGACGGTGCTTATGATCATTTTACGGCCAAGGATGTCGCCGCCGACCATCAAATTCTAGTCGAACATAAAAAGCCGCTTATTTTTGGCGCCGATCGGGACCAAGGCATTCGTATGCGACCTGGCAGGATTGAATTAGAAGTTGTAACAATTAGCGAAAACGGTGTTACCGAAGCTGACATTTTGGTGCATGATGAAACCAATAAAAGTCTGGCGACATTGTTAGCCCACATGGAATCACCTGCCTTTCCAGTGGCGATCGGAGTATTGTATTGCGATCCGGCGGAAACCTATGAAGCTGCCGTTCATGCTCAGGTTGATGCCGAGAAGAAAGCTCATCCCAAACCTGACTTGAATGAACTGCTCAGAAGTGGGCCAACCTGGACGATCGAATAGGTTGCTAAATTCCCCCAAGAAACCACCTCATTTGAAAATGCTGGCGGGATTTTTTATTCTAGGTGGATGGAAAAAGTAATTTCAATCGGCGTGGCGCTTTCCGTTGATTGCCATACACCCATAGGAATAATTTGAAACGGTCGTTCATCGTTCGCGGTGTCAGTTCCCAAACGTAATATTGTTTCTGCGGCGCCATCTTCCGACAAGTAGAGATTTAGCGGTGCGCCACCATAGAAATGCTACATCTCAATCGCATCAATACGATGCCAGGCCGAATTTTCTCTGGCTTTTAATAGGAAATAAATAACCATCACCGCCCCGCGACTGCCGTCACCCGGCAGATCTCAATAGATTTCGCTATAGTAACCACCTTCGGGATGGGGTGTGAGATTGAATTCCCTGATAATATTTTCAACGAATTTTTTGGTCATTACGATGTTTTATGCTATTCGATTTTCAAAAAACCAATTATTAAAACAACGGGCTCACGATATCATAGCTGGAAAAAACTGTTAAATCAGAACATATTACCCCCATGTGGTTAGATGTCGTTGATCTCCAAGAATTTTACGCCGACCCGCTGGGCGGTGTGGCACGGCGCATGATTGGGCGTCATCTTCGTGAAACCTGGCCTGATGTCGCTGGGATGAACGTTTTGGGCATCGGCTTTCCGACCCCCTATCTCAATGCCTTTCGGGGCGAAGCCAGCCGCGTGATCGCCGCCATGCCTGCCTCCCAAGGGGTACTTCATTGGCCCAATGAAGGACCTGGCCAAACCATTTTAACGGATGAGGCGGAACTGCCTTTGCCTGATCTTTCCATCGATCGCGTGGTATTGATCCATGCGGTTGAGTGCAGTGAAGCGATCCGGCCGATGATGCGGGAAATTTGGCGTGTCCTTTCCGGCAACGGCCGAGTAATCGTCATTGCCCCCAACCGTGGTGGCATCTGGTCCCGGCTGGAGCGTACACCGTTTGGTTATGGCCGGCCTTATAGCCAGTCGCAGCTTACCCGGCTATTGCGCGATACCATGTTCACGCCGATCACTAAACGGGCCGCACTTTATGTACCACCCAGCCGGTCGCGCATGGTGATGTCCTCCGCACCAGTGTGGGAAAATATCGGCCAACGATGGCTTAGAATATTTAGCGGTGCTGTTGGTGGAGTGGTTTCGATCGAAGCTAGCAAACAAATTTATGCCGCGACCCCGACCCTGGAAGCGTCACGCCGGCACGGCTATGCAACTGTTCCCAATCAATAATTTTATTGGCAATAAATTTATGATTTACGCAGCAGAAAAACAGCTTGTTCACCGATTAAATTAGCAAAGCGCATGCTCGAGCCGATCCTAAGTTCTCCACCGTTATGGTCAAGCGCGATACCGCGTTCGATGGTGATGCCCATTTGATCGCACAGATCAACAAAATCCCGGATCGTGCAAAAATGAATGTTGGGCGTGTCATACCAATCATAGGACAGTGAGTTGGTACGCGGCATTTTACCTCCGAACAAAAGTCTGGTACGCACCCGCCAATAGCCGAAATTTGGGAATGACAAGACTGCGCGTTTGCCAATACGGACAAGATTAGCCAAAACATTGTGAGGTTCATGTGTCGCCTGCAGAGTTTGACCGAGCACGACATAATCGAAAGCTTGATCCGGGTAGTCGTCAAGATCCTGGTCAGCATCACCTTGAATTACCGACAGGCCAGCCGAGACACAAGCGTTCACACCTTCCGCACTAAGCTCGATGCCGCGGCCATCTACTTGTTTGTCATGATGAAGATAATCCAATAAGGCACCGTCACCACAGCCAACGTCGAGCAAACGGCTGCCGGGCTCGACCATCTCGGCAATCAATTGGAGGTCAATGCGGATTGCCCGCTTTTGCGCATCGGTCATCATTGGCTGACCAACCCGTAGCGCTCTGCCGCGCCTTCAATAAAACCCGACAATACTTTCCAGAACTCGGGTTCTTCAAGAAGAAACGCATCATGACCTTTATCAGATTTAATTTCGGCGAAACTGACATTGGCCGCTACCGCATTCAGCGCTTTAACAATGGCCCGGCTCTCTGCCGTTTGGTACAGCCAATCACTGGTAAACGAGATGACGCAAAATCTTGTATCGACGCCGCGAAAAGCTTCCGCCAGCACTCCACCGCCGTGGCGCTCGGCGAGATCAAAATAATCCATCGCCCGCGTGATATAGAGATAGGAATTAGCATCAAACCGGTCGACAAATGTACTGCCTTGATGACGTAGATAACTTTCAACCTGGAAATCGGCATCAAAGCCAAAGGAGATCGCATCGCGATCCTGTAACTGGCGGCCAAATTTATTCTGTAACGCGGGTTCCGATAGGTATGTAATATGCGCAACCATCCGGGCAATCGCCAGCCCGCGATGAGGCCGGCTATCGTAGCTGAGATAGTCGCCGCCGTGCCAATCCGGATCAGCCATGATGGCTTGCCGGCCCGTCTCATGAAAGGCGATGTTTTGGGCTGAATGATGAGGCGCGGTGGCAATCGGCACAGCCGCAAACACCCGTTCGGGATAAGCTACCGCCCATTCCAACACCTGCATACCGCCCATTGAGCCGCCGAGTGCACAAAATATTTTTTCGATACCCAAATGATCCAAAAGCAGTGCCTGGGCCCGCACCATATCGGATACCGTAATAACCGGAAAATCGAGCCCCCATGGCTTGCCGGTTGCCGGATTTATTTCTTTGGGGCCTATCGTTCCCATACAGCCGCCAAGAATGTTCGGGCAAATGACGAAAAACCGATCAGTATCAATGAGTTTGTTAGGCCCAATCACCAAATCCCACCAGCCCTCCTTGCAGGTTACCGGGTTAACGCCGGAAACAAATTGATCACCACTGAGCGCATGACAGATCAGTATTACATTTGTTTTCGCGGCGTTCAGTTCACCATAAGACTGATAGGCAACCGAAAAATTAGTCAGCTCGACACCACAATCCAGACGTAGCGGATCATCGACTCCAAGCGTAACTTGCTTGCCGACGTCTTGGTCGCTCAGCAACGGAGCACCGCCCTCGTCTATTTGGCCACCTGTTTGTTCATTCATTTTTCTGGCTTTACGTAATCGATTTTCAGCTATTTTTCTCAATTTTCGCAAAAATAGGTAAAGACCGGGTAAAATTAGCCCCATAGCTATGAATCAAGCGCCAATCTGTCAATCTTTTCTTTGATTTTACCGCTTTGGCAGACTATCACTGTCGCCTGCTCGATTGAGAGTAAATGAATTTTGAAAATTATGAAGTTTGATTTGGTGATGACTGACAAACAGTTAGAATCCCTGCGTGATGAACTCGATGCAATCGATATTGAGATTCAAAATCTTTTAACCCGCCGGGCGGAAATCTCGCTCGAAGTTAAGAAGATTAAGCAAGATGGCGAGGTAAAGTTAAAACCGGGCCGTGAGGCGCAGATTATACGCGCCCTGATCGAACGTCATCAAGGCCATTTCCCGAAACCCGAACTCATTCGAATATGGCGGGAAATCCTAAGCGCTTCGTTGCAAGCGCAGGGTGCCTTTTCGGTCGGCGTATATGTACCGGAAGATGGCATTAACGATAGTGATGAAAATAGCTGGGGCTACTTCGCCGCTGCCCGTGGGCATTATGGCACTTTTACGCCAATGATTGGTTATCCCTCTCAGCGCAGGGTTATTGAAGCCGTTATCGAAGACGAATGTTCGGTCGGCGTTTTACCAGTACCGGGCCGCCAGGAAGATGATCCGTGGTGGCGGCACTTGGCAATACAGGGTCCGATGCTGAGTAGTAACGGCAGTTTAAATCCACCACGTATTATTTCCCGTCTGCCCTTTGCGACGCCTAGTAATGGTGCAAATAAAATGGGGAGCAAATCAGGTGGTAATGCGCTCGATTCTTTAGTGATAGCCAAAAGTGAGATGGATCCTTCGGGATTGGATTGCACTTATATTGGGCTTGATCTGTCGGAAGACATACCCAATACAAGAATTGATGTAAGAATTGTGGAAATCGGTATGACCGGTTCCGTCATTGCATTATGGCATGACGACGATATGCCGGAACGATGGCTCTCGCTGTTAAAAATTAATGGCTATTTCACCCCTGAAGATGGCAATCTATTGCGCCTGGCTGAAGGATTTAGTGGGCATTTTAATCAAGCAACTGTACTTGGAGGCTACGCGGTGCCAATTGGCGCCGATGCGTTAGCGCCGAGTAATAATTGAAACAACATTTGACGTAACGAAAGAAAGATAATGGCTTCTCCTCAACCACTTGCCGGATTAGAAAAAATTGCCCCTTATGTCGCGGGTGAATCTGAAATAACCGGCGTTGAACGCGTAATTAAACTTGCCGCCAATGAAGGTGCCTTTGGTCCAAGTCCAAAAACCTTGGAGGCAGTGAATGCTATCGGCAGCGATTTCCACCGCTATCCTGATGGCGATTGCAGCGAATTGCGCGATCTTTTGGCAGAAAAAAATAATCTGCCAAAGGAGAATCTTATTTGTGGTGCCGGCTCCGATGAATTGATAAATCTACTGTGCCGCTCTTACGCCGGTCCGGGGGATGAAATCTTATATCCAGCGCATGGCTTTGCGATGTATCCGATTTATGGCCTGACCGTTGGCGCCAGTATCGTTGCCGCGCCGGAAAATGGGATCACCGTTGATGTTGATCAAATTCTGGCTCATGTGACCGAAAAAACAAAATTGTTGTTTATCGCCAATCCGAACAATCCCACCGGCACTTATATACCAACTTCTGAAGTATCCCGATTGATTGACGGTGTGCCGGACGAAGTCCTGCTGGTATTGGATTCCGCCTATGCTGAATTTGTTGAAGTGGACGACTACTCGGACAGTTCGGAGTTTGTCTCCACTAACGATAATGTTGTCATGCTGCGGACTTTTTCGAAAATCTACGGCATGGGTGGCATTCGGCTTGGCTGGGGCTATGCGCCAGATGCCGTGATTGATATCCTCAATCGGATGCGGAGCCCATTTAATGTTTCCTACCCCGCAATAGTCGCTGGTGTTGCTGCAATCCAAGACGATGAATTTTTAAAGAAATCTCAGGAGCACAATAAAAAGTGGCTCGCCTGGACAACCGAAAACATCCGGGCGCTGGACCTCGAAGTACCAGACAGTGTCTGCAATTTTATTTTGGTTCGCTTTCCGGAAGGTCAAGGCAAAAACGCTACCGCTGAATCAGCCGATGTCTTTCTAAAATCCAAAGGCATCATCGTACGCCGCATGGGTGGTTATGGGCTCCCCGACGCCTTGCGGATATCCATCGGCCTCGAAGATGAAATGAAATTCGTCGTCGAAACGCTAGCTGAATTTGTGAGTAATTAGGATGGCCAAAAAACAATCGCCCCATATTTTTGAGCGACTTGCGCTGATCGGCATTGGGCTGATCGGCTCTTCTATTGCGCGCGTTGCCAAAAGGGATAATTTGGTTGGGCATATTTCGGTGTCGGCCCGCACCCAGAAAAGCCTCGATAAAGCGATGGAACTTGGTATTGCCGATAGTGTTTCGCTCGATCAAAAGGCCGCGGTGAAAGATGCTGATATGGTTATCATCTGCGCACCAATTAGCGCCTACCAAGAAATTATCGAAGCCATTGCACCGGGTTTAAAACCGGGCGCCATTGTCAGCGATGTTGGTTCGGTCAAACAAGCTGTGGTCCGTGATCTTGGCTCGCATATCCCCGAAGGCATTCATTTGATCCCGGCCCATCCAGTTGCCGGTACCGAGCATTCCGGTCCGGAAGCAGGCTTCCCGGAATTGTTCACAGATCGCTGGTGCATATTGACGCCACCACTTGGCACGGACGAAAAATCTATCGACGCAGTTGAGGCATTTTGGAAGGCCGCTGGATCAGATGTCGAAATAATGGACCCAGGTCATCACGATCAAGTAATGGCCATGACCTCTCATCTACCGCATTTAATCGCTTATACAATCGTCGGCACAGCTACTGATCTTGAGAAAACTCTGCGCAACGAAGTGATTAAATTTTCAGCTGGTGGGTTTCGGGATTTCACCCGGATCGCCGCTTCTGATCCAACAATGTGGCGGGATGTTTTTCTCAATAATCGCGATGCCGTATTGGAAATGCTGCAAAGATTTAGTGAAGATATCACCGCACTGCAGCGGGCCATTCGTTGGGGCGAAGGCGATACCTTATTCGAGCTGTTCTCCCGAACACGCGACGTGCGGCGCGGTGTGATCGAAGCCAAACAAGAAAAAATGTACGATTAAGCTGTTGCCCGGCTAATTATCGAGTTTGCGGATGCTCTCCAGCGATGGCGGGTCTTCGCCCCAATCTATCGCTGGAACCGCCATCAGCGGCACCGGTCCAGCAAATAGCTGCCCATCCTGTAGCGTCAGCGGCAAGGATATGCTACGA
>CAJWIB010000072.1 GCA_913041095.1 uncultured Rhodospirillaceae bacterium
AAAAAAGCAACATATAATTATTTAGTTAATAAAAACAATTGGTTATTAAAGTAGTGGCGTGGTTCCCTGCTCGCCTTCCAAGCCCAATACCCAGCGGCCGTAATTGGTGCCTTGGACATCCCAATTAAGCCCAAATTGCGCCCGCCCAGCTTGGACATTTCTAAAGATACGCTGAAGATGCCGGTCGAGGAACAGCTCGCCAGCACCCCCAGCATAAAAGATGCGTTCAATCGCTTTGCCGGCGAGCTGAGAGGCGTAACTGCCTTCCAAAATCAGGCGGGCATGCGGATCGCGAGGAACCGGCTTACCCTCACCGATAAATCTCATCGCTTCCCGCGTATTTTGCCGGATTAGCAGTTTGGCAGCATCAAGTTCAGCAGCTGATTCGGCGATCCGCAATTGCAGGCTTTGGAAGTCAGCGATTTTAGCGCCATGACGGGAAGTTTTATCCTTGATGTCGGCGACGAATATATCAAGTGCGCCGACCGCCATACCGACGACGACCGATGCCAAAGTATAAGGACCAAGTGCGTGATGGCCGACTTTATAGACGCCGTAATCATAAAGCCCTGTGCCCGGCGGACGCTCGCCGCCAATAAAGGCGCGACTATCCGGTACAAAGACATCTTTCATTTCAAGATCGTGACTGCCGGTTCCAGCCAACCCAACCACTTGCCAGGTGTCCAATATGGTTACGTCAGTGAGCGGGATCAGCGTGGAAAGCAATCTGTCGCTGCCTTCGATATCGCTACCACCGGCAAAAAACCAATCGGCATGATGGCAGCCGCTGGAAATCACCATAATGCCATTACCGATATAACCGCCAACGGTTTTTTTAAAAGCGCCACTGTTCATCTTGGCGGAAGATATGATCGTATTGGGGTTAGTGCCCCAAACCTCATCCTGCACATCAAAATCGAAATTGGTGATCATTAGTGGGTGGCCGCCGCAAACGCCCATGATCCAGCCGGTCGAGCCGCAGCCTTCGGCTATTGCCAAAGTGAGGTCACAGAGCGTCTCCCAGCCCATTTCATAACCGCCATAGCGTTTGGGCTTCATAGTATTGAAAAGTCCGGCCGCAAGCATTTCGTCGAGATTTTCCTGCGGGATGCGCCGTTCTTCTTCGCAACGCTCTGTTCGGCTGCGCAAATTCGGGATCAGTGCTTTAGCTCGTTTAACCAATTCTTCGGGTAAAGGTATGTTGGTGTCTATATCTAAAGTGTTTGGTGATTTTGAGTTGGGCGGCATAAATAAATTCCCCATTTATTTTTTTATAAAATCAATTTTTAAAAAAGTTTTGCAGCTAATATTTAATCATACCGTTTTTTGCAGCGTTACAAAATGCAATGTTCGGCATAGGTTATATCAAATTATCGTTCCAAGGTACCGGGTGCTGGAATGATAAATGCATCGCCAGCACCGACGCCCCAGCTCATATCGATCCATTGATATAACTTAATAAAATGAACCCGGTACACTTTTACAATGTTAACTATTTGATCGGTACTGCAACTCGGGCAAGAGTGCCTTTGCCATCTTGCCCTGAAAGTATAGTCGCATCACCGCCTTGTTGGCGGGCGATCTCTTGAATGATTGACAGCCCCAACCCACATCCATTAGCGTCAGCTGTCTTGAAGCAGTTCCCCTCAAAAGATAGCTTCTAAACTTACGCCAATTTAAACAGGAGAGTAACAATGTTTTTGCTTAAACAAAAAACCAATCGTCGTGTGTTCTTGGGCACGCTGGCGGCAGTTGGCCTAGGTGTTTCCGTTCTTGGTGCGCCGGCTGGAGCAGCAAATATCGATAAAATTCACTTCTTGATTCCAGGTGGTGCTGGTGGTGGCTGGGACGGAACCGCTCGCGGTACCGGTGAAGCCTTGACCAAATCCGGCATCATTGCCTCGGCATCCTATGAAAATATGTCTGGCGGCGGCGGCGGTAAAGCCATCGGTTACTTGATTGAAAACGCCAAATCTAGTCACGGTACTCTGATGGTGAACTCCACCCCGATTGTGATCCGGTCTCTGGTTGGCCGTTTCCCGCACAACTTCCGTGACCTGACCATGATTGCTGGCACCATTGGTGATTATGCGGCCATCATCACCGGCAAGAATAGTCCTTATAAAAACTTTAAAGACCTTGTCGCGGCTTACAAAAAGAATCCGAAAAAAGTCTCTGTCGGCGGCGGTTCCGTGCCGGGTGGCATGGATCACCTTGTCGCGGCTATGGCTTTCCAATCAGCGGGTGCAGACCCGACCAAAGTTAAATACATTCCTTATGATGCCGGTGGAAAACTCAATGCTGCTATCTTGTCCGGTGAAGTTGCAGCCGGTTCGACCGGTTTCTCTGAAGCTGTTGCTCTAGCAAAATCCGGCGAAATGCGCATTCTCGCGGTAACGTCTGATCAGCGGGTTGCTGCGTTCAAAGGTGCTCCTACTCTTAAAGAACAGGGCTATAATGCAACATTTGTTAACTGGCGTGGTTTCTTTGCTGCTCCCGGATTGCCGGCAACCAAAGCCAATGCATACCGGGCGGCCATCGCCAAAATGTACAAAACTCCTGAATGGGAAGCTGTGCGGGCGCGTAATGGCTGGGTGAACATTCACAACCCAGGTAACAAATTTGTTTCCTTTCTCGAAAATCAGGAAAAAGTTATCAAGAACTTGATGATAAAACTTGGTTTCTTAAAATAGATTTATTAAGCCGGAGCTCATTATTGAGTTCCGGCCTATCACCATCGCGCGAATTGTTTTTTTGAAGGGGGAATTCCATGACGCTTGACCGTGCCATTTCTGGATTATTCCTCCTCCTCTGTCTCATCTATGGCTACACGGCCTTTGTTACCATGGAGGCCAATCTCCTCCCATTCGAGCTGAACATGACGTTCCTGCCGAACACTATGCCAAAATGGCTGAGCGTGCTGGGCGTCATCATTGGTCTGGTTGTAGTTGTTCAAACCAGCCCTAAAGCCCAAGCCGAAATTGATGAGGGTGAAATCGATTACCGCAATTTGCGGCAGTATAAGCTCGCCCAGGCAATTTTTCTTTTAGGCCTAATGATCGCTTATGCCTTGCTGTTGCGCCCCATCGGTTTTATCGCCGCAACGACCTTGTTTCTGGCCGGCGGCGGTATGATCCTGGGCGAGCGGAATTATAAATTGCTGCTACCGATTGCGATATTTACCGCCTTTTTAATTTGGTATCTGGTGCAGGAACTGCTCGGTATTTTCCTTAGACCTTGGCCCTGGTTTATTTGAGGAGGATGCCAGATGCTTGAAGGAATTCTCCAAGGCCTGGAAGCCGCTATATCACTGCAAAATTTCATTATGGTGGTGGCCGGCTGTTTACTCGGCACCTTTATCGGCATGCTGCCGGGATTGGGGCCGATGTCAATTATCGCCATCATGATCCCGGTCGCGATTAAGATCGGTGATCCGTCAGCTGCGCTTATTTTATTGGCAGGGGTTTATTATGGCGCAATTTTCGGTGGTTCAACGTCGTCGATCCTGATTAATGCGCCAGGCATTGCCGGCACGGTGGCGACCGCTTTTGACGGCTATCCGATGGCGCGTAAAGGTCTGGCTGGTAAAGCTTTGACGATTGCCGCCATCGCGTCATTTACCGGCGGCACTGTTGGGGCGATTTTGTTGATGGGTTTTGCGCCAGCTCTGGCCACTGTCGCGCTGCTGTTTCATTCGGCTGAATATTTTGCCCTAATGATTGTCGGCCTGTCGGCGATTGCCGCCTTCGCCGGCACCGGCAATGTCGCCAAAGCCCTGATGATGACCGTACTCGGATTGGTTCTCGCGACCTTGGGGGAAAGTGCGCAGTTTAATGCACCGCGCTTCACCATGGGCATTCAGGATTTACAAAGCGGCATTAGTTTCATCACCCTCGCAATGGCGCTCTTTGCTTTACCCGAAGCGCTTTATCTGGTGCTCGACCCGAAACGTTCCAACACCGGCGGGGCCGGCGGCGAGATCAAAGACCTGCGCATCACCAAGACCGAAGCCAAATTGATTGCGCCAGTGATCGGCCGCCAATCAATCCAGGGCTTTCTGATCGGCGTGATGCCCGGTGCTGGGGCCACCATCGCCTCATTCCTGGGCTACGCAGTTGAACGCAATATCGCCAAAGGCGATGAACAGGCCGAGTTCGGCAAGGGCTCGGTCAAAGGCTTGGCAGCGCCTGAGACCGCCAACAATGCCGCCTGCACCGGCTCCTTCGTGCCGTTGCTGACCCTTGGTATTCCCGGTTCCGGTACGACGGCGATATTGCTCGGTGCCCTGATCGCGCTCAATGTGACGCCCGGCCCAAGAATGATGGTCGACAACCCGACAATCTTTTGGGCAGTCATTATTTCGATGTATGTTGGCAATGTCGTGCTGTTGATCCTCAATTTGCCGCTGATCCCCTACATCGCCAAACTTCTCTTGGTGCCACGCAATTATCTGATCCCGTTCATTTTGTTTTTCACCATGATGGGCAGCTATATCGGCCAGAATAATGCGACCGAACTGTTGATGCTGACCAGCATGGGCGTTGCCGCCACCATCATGCGCTTCGCCGGTTTCCCGCTAGCGCCGATGCTGATCGGCTTTATTTTGGGCCAAATGTTGGAAGACAACTTCGCCCGGGCGATGAACCTGACCGATGGTGTCAGCTTTATGTGGGAGCGCCCGATGACGACAGCGTTGCTGGTCCTCGCAATTGTGCTGATCTTCCTGCCGTCAATCCGTGAGCAACTCGCCAAACTGAGGCGTAAAGGGGTTGCCGACGGGGACTAAACCCATTACCAACGCGGCTAGATATGTCACTACAAAAATTAATTGAAGGCTTCCAAGCCTTCCGTAAAACCTATTACGAAAGTAAGCCGGATTTTTACCGCACGTTGATCAAGAGCGGACAGCACCCAAGTGTCATGGTGATTGCGTGCTCAGACAGCCGGGTCAACCCGTCGATCATCACCAAGGCTGAGCCGGGTGATCTGTTCATTGTCCGCAACGTCGCTAATTTGGTGCCGCCTTACGAACCTAACAGCCGCTATCACGGTACCAGCGCGGCCTTAGAATATGCGGTGCGGGATTTGGCGGTGTCGCACATTATCGTCCTCGGCCATTCACACTGCGGCGGCATTCGCCGCTTATTGGAAGGCGACAAAGCTGAAGAAGCCCGCGAGTTTATCGACGGCTGGATGTTGATTGCCGATCTCGCCCGCGGCGGGGGGCTCAATGACGAGGCGGCCATCCGCGCCGCCGAGCGTAATGCGGTAACGGTCTCGCTGACCAACCTTCTCACTTTCCCTTGGGTGCGCGACCGGGTCTATGACGATAAACTGAAACTGCATGGCTGGTGGTTTGACCTCGAAGCCGGCGAAATGCTTGAGCACAAATCCGGCGGTGCCTGGACGGCACTGATTGGGCAGGAGTAAATAACACTACGCCGTCAAGCCCGTGTATGACGGAGGAATAAAGGTGCCTGGTACCTTTTTCCTAATCCCTTCTGTCGACGAACCGTGGGGCTTTGACCGAGCTTTCAAACTCGGTGGCGAGGGTGCCGCGCTCCAGCACGACGACATCCGGGGTGACTTCGAATTTAGTTTTGGTGTCGTCACCGATGCGCGTTGAAAGCGCCACGGGATCGCCGCTGTGTAAAACCTCGATCGAGAGGCGCAAGACATCGAGATCATTCTTGGTAACGATCTCAGCTTTGAAATCGACCAGGTCTTCATAATCAAATAAAAAGTCTTCCAGTTCCGGGTGGTTAATGTTAACGCCGCGGACTTTGAAAAAGCCGACCGTGCGTTGGGCATGCATGATCACCGGGAAGACGCTAAGCGGGCCGTCAGTCGTGCCATGTTCTTTGTAAGTCACAATATCGCCCGAACTCCAGCGGATGAACGGCGTCGCGTTATTGGTGAAGAGCGGCGTCACCACCAAGCCGCCTTCTTCGCCCTCGGCGACCGGTGCGCCGGTATCCAAATCCACCACCTCGATATAAAACAAATCGGTCCAGATATGAAAGCCGTCCTTGGCTTCCGACTCGCCGCCCATCATGCCGGCCTCGGTCATGCCGAAACCGTCCCACACCTCGGCGCCCCACATGCGGCTGATCTTGGCGCGCTTGGCCACGGACATCGGCTCGGCGGAGCACAAGATCGTCTCGACTGATGAGGTGGTCAGATCAATGCCTTGGTCTTCGGCCATGTTGGCGAGGTGAATGCCGTAGCTCGACATGCCCATCCAGACGGTTGGCTGCAACCGGTTGATGAGATCAATCTGCATCGCCGACGGGGTCGAGTTGCCGGCCCCCGCCCAATTGACGCCGATCTCGTGCATCTGACAAGCGCGGGCATAGACATGGCCGACCGGATGGATGCCGAGTGGGAACGAGACCTGGGCGGTGTCTTTCTTTCCTAAGTTCGGCGCGATCAGATTGCGGGCAAACGACAGGATGCAGAATTTCATATCCTCGAAGGTGCGGGGATAAAATAGCGGCACGCCGGTCGAGCCACCGGAGCGCCACAACTCGGCGATCTCGTTCTTGGGTGCGTGGCAGAAATCTTCAAAATAATTCTCCAGCGGAATGCTGCGGAGCTCGTCTTTATCCATTAGCGGGATTTTTTGCCATTCCACTGGATCATCGAGCTTATCTTCGTCGATGTTATCAAGCCGGCCCTTGTGGAATTTAGCCTTCAACGCCAGTTTGAGCGCGCGCTTTTTGCCTTCGCTTTGGATTTTAGCGATTTCATCGCGCGACGAGGGGATCGCCATAATATCTTTTTGGGGCATTTTTATTCACCGATCCAGCGGGCCTGCACCGCGTGATTGCCATTTGAGCTATCGGCTAGCATGTCTTTGAGCCGGGTTTGTTTTTCCGGCGTATCTTCGGCAATTTCGTCGACCGCGTCTTTGAGCATGGTCTCGTAGTCGTTGCCGACCGGGCAGACATCTTGGCAGCGGCGGCAGCCAAGGACGGCACCGGCACCCCGCAAAATGCTTTGCCACAGATTAAAACTGTCTTCCGAGCGGATCATTTTTTTCTGCGTCTCGGCGTCAGTCTGATCGATCACATTGCCGAGGAAATCGGTTAGATTTTTAAAACCGTGCGGATTACGATAGGCATCACAACCCGGCCAGTCACGCTGCCAATGACCGATGACGTCGCCGGGACACGCACTTAGGCAGCGCCCACACTCCGGTCCGCCACACAAGGAATTTTCCATGCGTGTGTCCGGCTCAAGGGGTGCAGACGTCAAGACCGCGATCATCATCACCCGGGGACCATATTCCGGCGTCAGGATTTGTAAATTTAAACCCAGCGTGCCGAGTCCAGCCTCGACCGCGGCGTGATCCATCGACAACAACGGTGACAGGTGGGTTTCCGGGTTGCCGTCATATTTCCACGGATCAACATGGGTCGGCGGCACCATCAGCGCCGGGTAACCTTGTTCTTCCAGCCACAGCACCAGCTCCAACGCAGTTTCTTCCAGCGCCGTAATAGCAAGCTCATCATTGTAATATTTGTGGCGGTTGTCCCAGGCTTGAATGCGGCTGGTGCCGAGACTTAGACGGCGCATCAGGACAATCACCCGGTCAGCATCATGGTCGCTGATATCGGCCGGAGTTTTCGGATCATCCGGGTAGGGCGGGTTGGCGTTCATTACCGCACCATCGGCAATGCCGGCTAAATCTGCGCCAAGCTCTTTGGCTTTGGTTTTTACTTCGTCGGCCGTGATCGGCGATTGAAAGACTGCAACCATGTTAGCTCGTTTCCTCTGCTTTGGTTTTTTGCATTTTCTTGAATTCCTGCATCTGGCGGGCGACGATACCCTGATAGCCGTCCGGGCCGACCCAGCGGATGTTCCACTCATCCAGGCCGCTGATCTCATCGCCGTCCTTGCGCGCCTGCTTAAAACCTTTGGCCTTGGTGACTTTTTCTGGGGTTTTTTCCGGGATGACTTTTTGGAAATCAGCCAAATAGGCGTGATAGTCATTGCCGACCGGGCAGACCGCCAAACAGCGCGGGCAATCACCGAAAGAGCCAACGACGCGTAGCAAGCCCTGCCAGAAGCCGAAGACATCTCGGGATTTAATCAGCTCCCGTTTTTCTTCATGGCTCGCCAGGCAGTATTTCATGAAAAAGGCAGTTGCCGTCATGAAGCCGAACTCTTGGGCTTCGACGGCGCAATTGCGTTTATCGATGCCGTAATGGCGCACTGCGTCGGTCGGGCAGCCATGGAGGCAACGGGAACAGCTTTCACCGATGCAGACCTGCTCGGTCATCGGCGCGTCCGCTTCCAGTTCGAGCTCGGTCAGAATACCGGTGAGATAAAGCCTTGGGCCAAATTCCGGGGTCAGAATATTGACCTCCAAGCCTAAGGTACCGAGCCCGGCTTCAATTCCTAAATGCCGGGTCGATAGATAACCGTAGCTAGCGTTTTTCATATTCCAATCGGTTTCCTGGGCGGCGGTGACGAAACTTGGATGGCCTTCACGCTCCAAATGATCGGCAATTTTATAAGCGATGCGGTCCATCCGGCGCAGTACCAGCATGTCGATATATTGCACTGCTATATTAGATTTGGCGCGGAATGGCGCGACCGGGATATGTTGGACAACGACGATGACGCTTTTGCAACTCGGCAGAATATTTTCCGGCGTTTGTGGCCAGAGCGGATCGGGCGGGAAGGCGTTGAGAGTCTTGGCCGAGGCAATGCCAACCAAATCTGCGCCGAGGTCTTTGGTTAATTTTTTGACGTCGTCTGCATTCATTCATTCGGCTCCCTATTGTTGGGTAGCCTAACTTTTTAGACAGGGGTATGGAAAGCAGGTTTTTATACAATTCGCAGATATTAGGCGGTGATCCAAATTTCTTATTGACGGTATATACGAAACTATCCCGGCCGATAATGTTTTTCGGCACATGAAGAGCTAAAATGTGTTGGCGCAAACCGCAAAACCGGATTGCCGGAAGAATTCCCGCTAGCGCTTACAAATAATATTAACCAGCGCTTGGCGTTTTTCTTTGCTCACGACGTTGAGGGCGCGCTTGAGGGCGGTGAGCAGTTCTGCTGGGTCTTCAACCCTCTCGCCGTGGCCGTCAAAAGCCCGTACGATCTCCTCGAATTTCGGCGGCGGGCCCATGCCCACCATCGGGAAGTTATCGGTGGTTACCGCCCAGCCATCGGGATGGACGTTGCGGGTGCTGTTCGAGACCTCATCCCAAGTGCCATTGTTGAAGATGATGGTCAGCAGCGGCAGATTGCTGGCGCGCGCCACCTGATGACAGGCGGTGGGTACGCCAAAAATATATGAACCGTCGCCCAAGGTACAGATGACAGTTTTGCCGGGTGCACCGAGTTTTGCACCTAAAGCTGCTCCGAACCCCCAACCGAGGCCGCCGGCGTGCGAAGCGCCGAAATAAGTGCCCGGTCCCGCCGGCGGGGCAAAGCGCGGGTCCAATGGGTATTCGTTGAAGACAATAGTATTGGGTCCGAGCAGTTCATTGATGCAGCGGGATGCCCATTGAAAGCCGATCGGTATCCGCTTGGCTTCGGCGAGGGCCGCTTTATCCCATTTTCTGCGTGCTGCAGTGTGCCGTTTGGCGAGCGTCTGATGGCGGGCTTTGACCTCGCGTTTATTAACGCTCTTTCGCACCGCGTCTGCGAGCAGGGGCAGGGTAACCTCAGGTTCGGCAGCCAGCGGCACATCACAGCGGAAATTATGCATCGGGTAGCGGTTGAAGAACGGGTCGACGGCGAGGTGGATCACCTGAGCCTTGTCCCGGATTTTAACCCGTGCCGGAAACCACGGTACATCACAGTCGATGACCAGCAGCCCATCGGCTTTGGCGATGGCCGGATGAATGGCTGAGCCGAAGACATAGCCCGCAT
>CAJWIB010000073.1 GCA_913041095.1 uncultured Rhodospirillaceae bacterium
CCTGTGACCTCTGCCTTCGGAGGGCAGCGCTCTATCCAGCTGAGCTACGGGTGCTTATCGTTTAAATACAGTATATTAGGGGCGAATTACCAAAGCGCTAATTATGCATACCCCACTCTATCCCCACAAAATATCGTATTATTAACAGCTTTTATCTATCTAACGAACTACATACGATAGTCAATTAGAGACAGCAAGTACTTAACAGTTTTTCCTTAATCTTGATGCTGTTGATCAAACACCAAAACGCCCAGCTCAAGATTCCTCACGGATTCTTGGAGTGGAGGACACCTTGAACTGGTGGTGAGGATTTTTAAGGACGGCTAAACGTCCTTAATGCATCCCGATAGGGATTTAATGTCGTTAATGCTCGCCCCACCTTTTTAAAAAGAGGCCACTATAGTTGGTGCCACAGGCTTAATTAAGATCAGGTGTCACCCAATGTCTGCTTTCGGGTGTAAAGCGGACTCTATTCAGAGGGTGTCAATGAGTCTGCTATTAGCCATAAGCGGACATTGAAAACGGTTGTCATTGTTCTTCTCAGTCGAAAACAAATCTCACTTGGTCAACAGCTAGAACTAAGGCTACGTTATCTCCGACATTGAAAACCGGGCGTCCGGCCTGGTGGGAATCATCTACTAGAATCCCATGCTCACCTACCAGGACGGTATAGCGGACGAGGTTACCCAGGAATTCTCGGTGTTCGACTTGTCCTGCAAGAAATGTTGATTCGGATCCAACAGCAACTAGCGACGGCTGGATGGTCAGGTCTTGGGGCCGGAACATAGCCATACGGCCTTCTTTGGCCTCAAATAACAGTTTGCCATCTTGTGTTTGAAGGGCCCCTTCGATTAAGTTTGCGGTGCCCAAGAAGTCGGCAACGAAGCGGTTCACAGGCTCATCGTAGAGTTCGATGGGCGGGCCGACCTGTTGGACGATGCCCTGATCCAAAACCGCGATGCGGTCAGACGTAGTGTTGGCCTCTTCCTGATCGTGAGTGACAAAGATGGTGGTCAGCTCCAATTTTCGTTGCAGCTCAAGGATTTCCCGGCGCATTTGAATGCGAAGATTGGCGTCCAGGTTCGACAAGGGCTCATCCAGCAGCAACACCCGGGGCTCGACCACGATGGTGCGGGCCAAGGCTACGCGCTGTTGCTGGCCGCCCGATAATTGCGACGGCCGGCGCTCGGCCAAGTCGAGCAGTCCGACCAGGGTTAACGCCTCGTCAACCCGTTCACGGATTTCCGAGGCCGGCACCTTTCGTTCCTCGAGACCGAAGGCGACGTTTTTGCGCACCGTCATGTGTGGCCAGAGCGCGTAGCTCTGAAACACCATGCCGACATTGCGGGTCCACGGCGGCAGCCGGGTGACGTCGTCGTCGCCGATCCTGATGTGCCCGCCCGGTATCGGCCCGAACCCGGCAATGGCCCTGAGCAAGGTAGATTTTCCCGACCCGGAAGGCCCTAGGAAAGTAAAAAACTCGCCCGGCTCGATGCGCAGGTTGACGCCTTTGAGAACCTCGGTCGTACCGAAGGACAGGCTGAGGTCTTCGATGGTGACGCCGACAGCGTCCGGTCTGATGTCGCTCATTGGGTGGCTGCTCCCGCTGTTGCTCCGGCCGTTACAGGCGTTTTCCCGGCAACGATGATGCCGCCGGCGGAGCGCTGCTTTTCGGTTCGTTGAATGACGCGATAGGAAATATAGGTGGCCAAGCTAACGATCAGCACGGCGACGATGCCCAATGCCGCCCCCGGACCACGCCCGGCCGAAGATTGCATGAACTCATAAATGCCATAGGCCAGCGGTGCGTCGGATTCGGCGCTGACCAGCATGATTGTCGCCGACAGTTCTACAGACGCAGTGGCGAAGCTGGTGACGAAGCCAGCCAGGATGCCGCCCGTCATCAACGGCACGACGACACGCCGAACGGTGCGCGATTTTGTGGCGCCCAGGGTTTCAGCGGCCTCTTCCAGCATCACGTTGACCTGTTGCAGGGCGGCGACACAAGCGCGTAACGCATAGGGTAGGCGGCGGATAGCAAGCGCGATGACGATGATCACCCACCACGATGCCAGCGGTTTGTCGACAATGGGCACGTTGTATTCGACGAAGGTGCGAAGATAGCCAATGCCGAGCACGACGCCGGGCACGGCGACCGCTCCCATGGCGACGAAGTCTAGCCATTTGCGCCCACGGATTCCGGTGCGCCAAACGATATAGGCGATGGCAGTGCCGAGTATGACATCGATGATCGCCGCAAGCCCGGCATACAACAGGGTGTTGGAGATGTACTGACCCGCGGCGCGGAACATGTTTTCGTAATGGGCGAACGTGAAGGCGTCGGGCAGCACGCTGAAGGACCAGATGGTTCCGAACGACAGCAACGCTAAACCTAAATGGGGCGACAACACGATCAGCAAAATCAGAATAACGACGGCGTAACAGCCGATCTTTTCCCAGGTCCGCAAGTCCCGTCTCATCAGCCCACCGCCGCCTTTTTGCACGGTGGAATAGTCCTTGTTCTTAAGTGCCAGAAAGGACACCCAGAGCGAAAACAGCGAAAATGCCACCAGTATCACCGAAATGACATAGCCCATGGGATCGGAAATGCCGATCGATGAAATCCGCAAATAGGCCTGCGGCGCCAGCATATTGTTGATGTTGAGCAGCAACGGGGTGCCGAGATCGTCGAACACCTTGAGGAATACCAGCGAAGCGCCGGCGACATATCCGGGCATGGCGAGAGGAAAAACAATGCGCCGGAACAGGCGCGTGCCGCTGGCGCCTAGGTTCTGCGCTGATTCCTCCATGGCGCTGTCGATGTTTAGCAACGCCGCTGAAAGGTTAATCAGGATAAACGGAAAATAGTGAATGGATTCGACTAGGATGACGCCGTTCAGCCCTTTCATGAACGGAATGGTGAAGCCGAACCATTCGTCCATAAGAAGATTGACCGAGCCGTTTTCCCCGAACAGCAGCAGCATGGCGACGGCGCCGACAAAGGGCGGCATGATCAACGGCACAATCCCTAAGGTCTGGATCAACACGGCTCCGCCAAAATTGAACCGGGTGGTGAAATAGGCCAGCGGGATAGAGATGATCGTAGCCAACAGCACCGCCATGCCGGCGACATAAATGGAATTCAGGGACGATTCCTGGAACAGCGAGTTGTTGAAAAAATCGACAAAATTGATCAGCGTGAGGGCACCCGTATTGGGGTCCTGAAAGGCGACATAGGTGACCTTGACGACGGGGACAATGAGGAAAACGAGCAGGAACAGGCCGATAAAAGCGGCTAAGGCTTTTACGCCCCAAGTGCTCCTCGAATAAGAATTCACGCGGGCCTCCGCTCAGATAGGATCGAAAAACAGGCGGGGTCCGGTGCACCCTGTAAAGGCGATCAAACCCCGCCGTTTTCGGGAAACGTCCTTACATGGACGCGGCTTTATCCGCTAGGGCTTTGGCTTTGGCGTAATTGGCCTTGATTTCGGTATCCCAGGCCTGTTCGAACTCGGCCTGGCGACCGGTGACCTTCACGCTTTTCTTCTTGCGTTTCTTCTTGAAGATCTTGTTGAAGTCCTTATGGCTGGCCTTGGAGGCGCCAATCGGAACTTTGGCTACCAGGGCTTTGGCCTCGGCGATCATCTTCATGGCGGCGGTGCCCTTGGCTTTGGCTTCCGCGTTCTGGATCGCCTTGGCGGCGGCGCGCAAATCGTCCAGGCGATAGGTGATCATCACGTCAAACAGCGAGTTGATGATGTTGTAGCGGCCTTTCGACAATTTTAGGTCGAACTTCACCGCCGATCCGATGGACTTATCCTTGAACGGATTGGGGAACCCCTTGGGCGCCTTGGCATAGGTCTTGGGGTTCACCGGCAAACGCCTGATTTTTGGGTCGAGCAAAACCTCCTGACCTTCCGCCGACAGAAGATACTCGATAAAAGCGGCTGCCGCCTTCGGGTTTGGCGCATTTTTGACGATGGCGATGTTGGCCGGAACCAGCGTCGTCACTTTGGGATACAGGAAATCTACCGGGAACCCAGAGGCCTGCGACGACAGGCCGAAGAAATCGATGACGATGCCGACACCGAACTGGCCGGAATTGACGCCGTCGGGAACACCGAAGCTGCGCGCTGTGACGGTCTTGAAGTTACCGGCGATGCCTTTCATCAAGTCCCAGCCTTTTTCCCAGCCCATGCCTTGGAGCAGGGTTTCCACTGTCAGGTGTGTGGTGCCGGAACGCGACGGCGCGCTCATGCCGACGTGGCCGTGGTAAACGGCCTTGGCGAGATCAGCCCAGGTTTTGGGAACCGGCAGTTTCTTGGCTTTCAGGTAGCGCGTATTCCACATGAAGCCGTAGCCCGAGGCTGCGAAACCCTTGTAGTAGCCTTCCGGGTCGTTGATAGGGAAAGAGCCAACCTTTTCCGGGATACCCGTGACCTTGACTTTGTACTTTTGCAATAAGCCGTCCCCCTTAAGAACCTCGAAGGCGTCTGGCGCCGAGGCCCAAAACATGTCTGACGTGTTGTTGGCGGCCGACGCCTGTAGGTACTTAATGCCAGCTGTGGTTTTTTTCTTCAGCATTTCGACCTTGATGCCAGTCGCCTTGGTGAACGCCTTGCCGACAGTGACAGTAGTGTCGGGCGGATAGGATGTGACGATGACCAGCTTTTCGGCGGCTAGGGCCTGAAAGGGGGCACTAAACACCGTGAGCGCCAGAATTGCACCGGGTAAGGCCCGGAAAATCCCTGATTTTTTCATTGATTTAACTCCTCCATGGTTTGCGTTTATTTCATGTATTTTGAGCCTGCAAACAATACCCATTGAGCCAGTATTTGCCTGATCGGGCAAGCGATTATTAAACTCATAGTTGGCTAGCATTGATATTATGGGGGTAACGACCTGTGAGACAGTCAACCTTAGTTTTGGCATTGCTCGTATCGTTTCTATTGCCAACCACCAGTTCTGCGGAATGGAAGAAATATGCGACGGTTCGGGGAAACACCTACTATTTCGATCCAGACGTTAAACTCTCTGATAATAAATAAGACTTTATACGTCTCGGAATTGGTAGATTTATCAGAGCCAAATTTTAAAGGTACTTTATCAAGCAAAGTGTCTTACGAGGTGATGTGTTTGGGTACGGGTGTAACCAGTTGCGGCGCACACGCCGTCAAAACGGCAATGAATTGGATTAGAGTTAGAGATCGATAGTTAGGCTTCATGATCTTGGGTCATCATCAGGAAAATGTCTTCAAGATCACTTTCCTTGGTGGTGAGATCGATGATGCTGAGCCCGGCTTGGCGCACGGCGTCCATGACGGCTTCCACTGGCATTTCACTGGGGGGCACATGAAAGACGAGTTTATGGCTATTACTTAAATCGACATTGAAATTCACCAAGCCCTCGGGCACGGCGGACAATGCCTGATCAATTGTGACGATGAGCTCTTTTGAATCCAAGCTGCGGAGGAGATCATCGGTTTTTTGGCTGGTTACCAGGCGGCCATGATTGATGATCGCGATTTGGTCGCAAAGCTCCTCGGCTTCTTCAAGATAATGGGTGGTTAGCAAAATGGTCGTACCTTGATCACGGAGCCCGCGAATATAAGACCAAAGCTGCTGGCGTAATTCAACATCGACGCCGGCAGTCGGCTCATCGAGTACCAGAATAGGCGGCGAGTGGACCATTGCCTTGGCAACCAGCATACGCCGCCGCATCCCGCCCGAGAGCGACCTGGCGTAAGAATCCGCCTTATCCAGCAAACGGACAGCATCTAGTATATCTTCGGTCCGGCGCTCGGATTTGGGCACGCCATAGAGACCCGCTTGAGTTTCCAGGACTTCGCGCGGGGTAAAAAACGGATCGATGTTTAGCTCTTGCGGCACAATCCCGATCGACGAACGTGCTTGCCTCATCTCCTTTTCGATATCGTAGTTCCACACTTTGACATCACCGGAGCTTTTGATAACCAAACCAGCCATAATATTTATGATGGTCGATTTACCGGCGCCGTTGGGTCCTAACAAGCCAAAAAAGGCGCTGCGCGGAATCTTCAAATTTATATTGATTAGCGCTTCTTGGGGCGGCTGAATTGAATTGCCTGCATAGGTTTTATTGAGGCCACTAATCTCGATGGCGAATTCTGGTAGGCTGGGTGTCATGGGTCGTATTAATCCTGCCAAAGCTTGATTGTAGGGCGTCATTCGGTATCATTCGCATAGACTATGGTCAATGATGATCTGGTATTGCCTGAGTGACCGTGCAAGACTTTCAAAAAGAGTGAATAAAAATGGATAGCACCGAAATTGAACAACCGATTATCGTCAAAACTTCTGCGGTAAACTGTGATGGTGGTGGGGGTGCTGCAGGCCATCCAAATGTGTATTTGAATATGGGCAGTGAAGGTCATGTGGTGTGTCCCTATTGCAGCCGCAGCTTTGTTCTTGCTGAAGGCTCAATCGGTGGAACGGGTCACTAGCTAATTTATGGCGGCCAATTCGAAAGAGATGAAACACGTTTTCCTGATCGATGGATCGGGCTTTTTATTTCGTGCCTTTTTTGGCATCAAAGCGCAAATGAACCGTCCCGATGGCACGCCGACAAATGCTGTCTATGGTTTTACCCAAATGTTGTTGAAGCTGGTCGATGACACCGATGCCGATCATATTGCGGTGATTTTTGACCGCGCGCGCAAAACTTTCCGCAGCGATATCTATAAAGAATATAAAGCCCACCGGCCGCCGCCGCCAGACGATCTCATTCCGCAGTTTGAGCTGGTCCGGGAAGCCACCCGGGCGATGAATATCCCAGCAATTGATATGGAGGGGTATGAGGCGGATGATCTGATCGCAACCTATGCCAAACAGGCTGTTGCCGCCGGTGCTGACGTCACGGTCGTTTCAACCGACAAAGATTTAATGCAGGTCGTTGGACCGAAGATTAAAATGTTTGATGCGATGAAAAATCGTGAGATTGGGCTTGAGCAGGTGGTCGAAAAATTTGGCGTCAAGCCGGACCGGGTGATTGATGTGCAGGCGCTGGCTGGTGATAGCTCTGACAATGTACCGGGCGTTGCCGGCATTGGTGTTAAGACTGCTGCTTTGTTGATCGAAGAATATGGTGATCTAGACGAAGTGCTCGCCAATGCGGAAAAAATCAAGCAGCCGAAACGCCGGGAAGCCTTGATCGAACAAGCCGACCTCGCCCGCATTTCTCGGGAATTGGTGACGCTCAAAGATGATGTGCCGGTGGAAGTTCCGCTCAAAGACTTTGCCGTCAAAGAAATTGAGCCGGACATATTGTTAGGTTTTCTTCAGGAACAAGCTTTTAAATCCCTGGTGACACGGCTGGAAAGTAAATTGGGTGTGAAAGCACCGGAAGCGACTGCTCCGATTGAAAAGGCCGAGCCTAAAACGAAAAAATCAGCAAAAAAGCCTTCCAGCAGTAAACCCAATCCAGCAGCTTTTCATGTCGCGGCAGCGTTTCCAGAAAACACCGAATACGAATTAGTGCAGGATAAAAAAAGCCTGCAGGTCTGGATTGAGGACGCCGAGTCTGTTGGCATGTTGGCCGTTGATACGGAGACCACCTCGCTTGATTCCATGCAAGCTGAATTGGTTGGTATTTCAATGTCCGTTCATCCAGGCAAAGCGTGTTATATCCCGGTGGCCCACACCGCGCCCGTGGAGCAAGTGACACTAGATCTTGGCCTCGATGATGAGCCTGCTGCCGGTAATGGCAATGGCGCCATCAAACAAATCAAGCGAGATGAGGCGATCAAGCTGATCAAACCACTGCTGGAAAATCCGTCGGTGCTTAAAATCGGTCAAAACATGAAATATGACGCCAAGATATTCGCCCGCTACGGCATTGCGATTGCGCCGGTCGATGATACCATGTTGATATCTTACGTCTTAGAAGGCGGCCTTCATGGCCATGGAATGGATGATTTGGCCGAACTCCATCTTGATCATCAGACAATTAAATTCAAGGAAGTCGCCGGCACCGGTAAAGCGCAAGTAACTTTCAATAAAGTACAGCTTGATAAGGCGCTCGATTACGCAGCTGAAGATGCCGACATTACGCTCAGGCTGCATAAATTGCTTAAACCCCGGCTGGCACTGGAACATATGGTCGGTATCTATGAAACCATTGAACGGCCATTGATTAAGGTGCTCACCGATATGGAGCGCGCCGGTATTAAAGTTGACGCCAAAGTTCTCAAAGACCTCAGCACTGATTTTGCCAAACGTCTCGGTGACCTCGAAGTTGAAATTCATCAACTCGCTGGGCACGAGTTTAATATTAATTCACCGAAACAATTAGGAGAGATTCTGTTCGATGAAATGGGTATCGAAGGTGGAAAAAAAACCAAAACCAGCGCCTATGCTACCGGCGCCGATATCTTGGAAGGCCTTGCAGCTGAGGGTCATGAATTGCCGGTCAAAGTGTTGGAATTTCGTCAGCTCGCCAAATTGAAGAGCACCTATACCGATTCGCTGATCGAGCAAATCAATCCCGAGACCGGGCGGGTGCATACAAATTATGGTCAGGCAATTGCCTCGACCGGACGTTTAAGCTCGAACGATCCAAATCTGCAAAATATTCCGATCCGCACAGAAGATGGCCGCAAAATCAGGACTGCCTTCGTGCCATCTAAGGGAAACGTTTTGTTATCGGCGGATTATTCACAAATCGAGCTGCGCCTGCTGGCCCATGTCGCCAATATCGATGTGTTAAAACAGGCCTTCCATGATGGTGTCGATATTCATGCGCTGACTGCCTCGCAGGTGTTTGACGTGCCCGTCAAGGGGATGAACCCGATGGTGCGCCGCCAGGCCAAAGCGATTAATTTTGGTATTATTTATGGGATTTCAGCCTTTGGACTGGCACGGCAACTTGGCATCTCAAGGACCGAAGCGGTGCAGTATATCGAAGCCTATTTCGCCCGTTATCCGGGCATTCGGGATTACATGGACTGGACCAAGGAAAGCGCTGCCGAAAACGGTTATGTGACAACGCTTTATGGCCGGCGCTGCCATGTGCCGGGGATTAAAGACAATAACAGTGCCAAACGCAGCTTTGCAGAGCGCGCTGCCATCAATGCGCCAATTCAGGGAGGCGCTGCCGATATTATCAAGCGCGCCATGTTACGCTTGCCGGGTACGCTGGCCGATGCAGGTCTAAAAGCGAAAATGCTGTTGCAGGTGCATGATGAATTGATATTCGATGTGCCCAAGAAAGAGTTGGAAAAAACCGCCGCATTGATCAAAACCGTCATGGAAACAGTGGCACATCTTGAGGTGCCACTGGTGGTTGATACGGGATATGGTAGTAATTGGGATGAAGCGCATTAATTATATAGAGTATGGTGTCAATAAGGGGTGATGTTGTGCCGGAGGAATTACGTTGATTAGTCTTTAGTGAAGAGGAAGTTCAAGCTGCGCTTATCAATTATGCGTTGAGAAGTGATATGCGGTTGCCCATCGCCAATATTCACAGTCTCCATGTTTATGAAAAAGACGGCATTTCGGCTACTTTAAAATTTCCTGCAAATGCTGATGGCGATGCACGGGAGGTGGCGTTTTCGGAAGCTCATTTGGCGGCCGCAATTATCCTTTATTGCCGAGTTCAGGTTATCCCGGAGCCCTGTGATGCGTGCAAAGTTCTGTCTCATAGTAAGAATTTGGTTTCGATGATCATGGAGGCACATTACGGCGAACAAGACCAAGTCGCCGCAGAAGCGGCCCGGGAGATAGTTGAAGGTGCGCATTCGGGAAAAGCGTTAGCTGAAGCCGCCAACCGGGTAGAGCAGGATTAATTTCCTTAACCTCACGCTATTTTTATCTAGAATAGT
>CAJWIB010000074.1 GCA_913041095.1 uncultured Rhodospirillaceae bacterium
CAGGGAATGATCAATGGGCCAGCCAATGACGCCTGCTTTTAAGATCGTGCCACTCATGACCCGATTACTCCCTGCTGACGTAAAAAACCAAGCAACGGTAATAGCGGCAGACCAAGGACGGTAAAAAAGTCGCCTTCAACATGCGTAAACAATTGAGCACCAATATCTTCAAGCCGGTAGGCGCCGACCGAAGCCAGCACATCTTCACCAGCTTGGTCCAAATATTGTTCGATAAAGTCATCACTGAGGTCACGCATGGTCAGGCGCACATCATCTGTTGCCTGCCATAGTACTTGACCATCTTGAACCACGGCAGCGGTGGTGATCAGCCGGTGCAATTTGCCGCTTAAACTTTGCAAATGAGTGAACCCGCTGGCGCGCCCCTCGGGTTTATCAAAAAGCTTTCCCTCACATTCAAGAATTTGATCAGCGCCAATTACCAAAGCATCGGAACGATTAGCTGATACTTTTTGTGCCTTGGTGATCGCCAGCTCCTCAGCAATGTGCTCAACCGACTTATCACCAGCAGGATTTTTAATCGCATCTTCATCGACACTGGAGACTTCAACACTAAACGACAGCCCGGCATTGCTCAGCATTTGGGCCCGGACTTTGCTGGCTGAAGCCAGGATTAGATTATGTGAGTTCATCGTCAGGAGTTCTACTCCACATGGTGAGCACGCATTTGTATAATGGTCGCGGCTGTCTCCTCAATTGAGCGCCGGGTAACATCAATAACCTGCCACTTTTCCCGCGCAAATAATCGTTTGGCATAGCTAACCTCTTCCGCCACTTGGTCTGGATCGGCATAGGTTGTTTCATCGCTTTCAGCCAGCATGCGGAGTCGGTTGCGGCGCACCTGTACTAAAGTTCGGGTATCTCTTATGAGCCCAACAACAAACGGTTTATCGAGCTTAAATACTTCCTCCGGCATATCGTGGCCGAGCACAATTGGGATATTGGCAGCCTTTATGCCGCGATTGGCAAGATAAATACAGGTCGGCGTTTTAGATGTTCGTGACACACCCAATATGATTACATCCGCTTCTTCAAGATTCCAGGTCGCCTGACCATCATCATGGTTCAAGGCAAAATCCATTGCCGAGATACGACCATAATATTCTTCATCAAGTGTATGCTGTAGGCCAGGCTGAGCGTGGCCTTCTTCATCGAGATAATTCGCAAATGCAGACATGATTGGTTGTAAGACCGAAACGCATGGCACATTTAAATACCGGCAGGCGGCCTGTAATTGGGCTCTAATTTCAGCATTCACCAAGGTATAAAGGACGAAGCCAGGCCGTTCTTCGATGTCGGCGATAACATCTTCGATCTGACGTTGGGAGCGCACCATATTCCAAATATGTTCGACCGGTTCAGTGTGCTCAAATTGGACAAGACAGGCGCGCGCTACAGATTCAACTGTTTCACCGGTCGCATCGGAAATCAAATATAAATGAAATTCAGACATATTTTCTGTTAATTCTGTGCATAAATTCCTAGTACGGTTATGGGATAAATTGCGGATAAGTTAGACATAACAATGTTTACCAAAAACTTATTCAAAACCACCCTTCAACAAATATCCGCTTATCTAAAATGTATAATCCTAACCTAATCAGCTTAAACAAAATGACAATCTAAATTGAACTAAACTTATCCCCGATTATCACACCAAGCACCTTTATGGCTTGGTGACTACTTTAATTCTGACAAACTCGCCAAAATCTGATTCTTAGTACCGCTTATCCATATTTTATTCTAAATAAACCCCACTATAAAATTTCTAAAAAACTTTGGGGATTTTTTATGGATAAACTGAGGATAAAAAATAATCCCCTAGATTCAGGTTACAACAACAACAACAACCTATTTTATATATATTATATATATAGTAGTAGATTCCTGGGATAACTTGAAATAATTATCAATTGAAAGCACATCACTAATGGTCACACCAAACCAAAAAAAAATTACAAAAAAAATGCTCGTAACGCTCAATGGCCAGAAAACTACCACGCCACCTCTTTGGCTTATGCGCCAAGCCGGACGACATCTTAAAGAATATCTTGAAATCAGGGAAAAGGCTAAAAATTTTCTTGAATTTTGCTACACTCCCGACCTTGCCGTTGAGGCTACCTTACAGCCGATCCGCCGTTACGGTTTCGATGCAGCAATCTTATTTTCAGATATCTTGGTTATCCCAGACGCTCTCGGTCAACAAGTCGAATTTGTACCAGGCACGGGTCCTAAACTCGAAGCAATTTCATCATTTGATGAATTAGAAAAGTTAAGTAAGGATGGTCTCCATGATCATCTGAGCCCGGTCTATGAAGCGATTGGAAAAATTTGCTGTGAGTTACCGGAAGAAACTATTCTTATCGGCTTTGCTGGAGCTCCTTGGACCATCGCAACCTATGTCGTAGAGGGGGGAGGTAGTAAGAATTATCAAAAGACCCGAAAATGGGCTTATGACGCACCTGACGAATTTGGAGTGTTGATCGATATTTTAGTTGATGCAACAGCTGATCATCTTATACGGCAGATCGAAAGTGGTGTTGAGGTGGTTCAATTGTTTGATAGTTGGGCCGGTGTTTTACCACCAAGCCAATTTGTTAAATGGTCTATTGAACCAGCTAAAAAAATCATTACCCGTATTCGCGCTAAACATCCTGATATCCCGATCATAGGTTTTCCTCGCGGCGCCGGACTGCTTTATCAACGTTTTGTCCAGGAAACCGGTGTTAATGCTATTTCTATTGATGCGACCGTGCCGGTCACTTGGGCCGCCAAAAATCTGCAACCGTATTGCGTCGTGCAGGGGAATCTAGATAATTTAGCTTTATTGACTGGTGGTCCGGCGATGGAAGCGGAGGTCGCTCATATTCTGGCAGCTTTTGCCGATGGTCCATTTATTTTTAATCTCGGCCATGGAATATTACCGGAGACCCCGGTGCCGCATGTCAAAAAACTGATTGAACTTGTTCGTGGAACATCAGTTGGAGCGGCTTAATGCCGAAGCGTGCCATCGTTTTATTTAATCTTGGTGGGCCGGATAAACCGGCGGCGATACAGCCTTTTCTGTTTAATCTGTTTAATGACCCGGCCATCATCAGCCAGCCACAACCGTTGCGTTGGTTTATTGCTAATTTAATTTCAAAGCGACGGGCCCCTATCGCGCAAAAAATTTACGCCGAGATTGGTGGCAAATCTCCGTTGCTTAATCTCACGCGCGAACAAGCGGCTGCACTCAAAAACCGGCTTGGCAGCGAAACGGAAGTTTTTATCTCGATGCGCTATTGGCACCCGATGAGTGCGTCGACAGCAAAAGCAGTCAAAAATTATAACCCGGATAAAATTATTTTGTTGCCGCTCTATCCACAATTTTCAACATCGACTACCGGATCATCTATAGATGATTGGCACCAAGCAGCACGTAAAATTGGCCTTAATAAACCAACCACATCAATTTGCTGCTATCCGGCTGAAATTAATTTTGTCAAAGCGCAGGCGAGTTTGTTGGCGGAACATCTTGCACCGTCTTCCCGAGTGTTGTTTTCTGCCCATGGGTTGCCGAAAAAAATCATTGACGGGGGTGATCCCTATCAATGGCAGGTCGAGCAAACCGCTGCGGCGATTGCGGCTGAAGCTGGTTTGCCCGATGACCAGTGGCGGATTTGTTATCAGAGCCGGGTCGGCCGCCTCGAATGGATCAGACCCTCGCTGGATGAAGAGCTAGAACAGGCGGCAGCCGATAAGATCGGTGTGACAATTTTGCCTATCACTTTTGTCTCCGAGCATTCGGAAACTCTGGTTGAGTTAGATATTGAATATCGCCAGCTTGCGGAAAAATTAAACCTACTCGCCTATAACCGGGTTCCGGCGGTTGGGACGCAGCCGGATTTTATTACCTGCCTAGCTGATCTGGTTGAAAGCGCCAGCACCAGTGGGAATAATTTGATAACTGATCAAGCAGAGCGATGGTGCCCCGCTGATCGGCTGTGCTGTCCGAAATAATAGGCAGAAAGGCGCTTTAATGATGATTGAACTTTCTAGCGATGCTTATTTGTGGATCAAGGCCCTTCATATCATTAGTGTAATGGCCTGGATGGCGGGCATGCTCTATTTACCACGGCTTTTTGTATACCATTGCGAAGCCGAAACAGGCTCAGAATTGTCAGAAAAACTTAAAATTATGGAGCGCCGTCTGCTCTACGCAATCATAACGCCCGCAATGATCGCTTCACTGCTATTTGGCAGCTTGTTATTTTTAAATTTGGACCCGGAGATTTGGTTGAATGGCTGGGTAATCGCCAAAGGAGTTTTCAGTATTTGGCTTTTTGTTATGTATGACATGATGAGAAAATGGCGCAACGATTTTGAAGCCGATGCCAATACCAAATCGCAGAAATTTTACCGGATGATGAATGAAGTGCCGACGGTACTGATGATTGGTATCGTAATTTTTGTTGTTGTGAAGCCGTTTTAAAACATCATTTGACTTAATCCTGACTATTCTGCTATGTGTTTGGTCAGCCAAAGCGATTTCTCGCCCAAAATTTTCATTTTAATTCACCGGGTAAGAATTCGATTTTCAAAAAATTTCAAAACGTATTCAGGCTGTCGCCAGAATCACATCTCGTAATATATTTAGATTTCCGAATTTTCGGATAAATAACCCAACCAACCATAAAATGCCTTTTCAGGCATTAACTTTCAAAGTGTAAATAACAATGAACCTCCAAGAACTTAAAGAAAAATCACCTACCGACCTTCTGCAATTTGCCGAAGAACTCGAGATTGAAAACGCCAGTACACTGCGTAAGCAGGATATATTGTTTGCCATACTCAAACAAATGGCAGAGAACGATACGGCCATTTTCGGCACCGGCGTCCTCGAAGTATTGCAGGACGGCTTTGGCTTCCTGCGCTCACCGGAATCGAATTATTTGCCGGGCCCGGACGATATCTACGTCTCACCCAGCCAGGTGCGCCGTTTTGGTCTTAGGACCGGAGATACAGTTGAAGGCCAAATTAGGGCACCCAAAGATGGTGAGCGCTATTTTGCCCTGTTGAAAGTCACCAATATTAATTTTGGTGACCCTCAAGATGTTCGCCATCGTATCAACTTTGATAACTTGACGCCGCTTTATCCGGACGAAAAATTGCTGATGGAGATGGATGATCCGACCCATAAAGATCCGACGTCCCGGGTATTGGATCTGATCACACCGGTTGGAAAAGGCCAGCGCGCCCTAATCGTAGCGCCGCCACGTACTGGTAAAACCGTGATGCTGCAAAACATCGCCTCCTCCGTCGCGGCCAATCATCCGGAATGCTATTTGATTGTGCTATTAATCGACGAACGCCCGGAAGAGGTGACCGATATGGCGCGATCGGTGAACGGCGAAGTGGTCAGCTCGACCTTTGATGAGCCGGCCTCGCGTCACGTCCAAGTTGCCGAGATGGTGATCGAAAAAGCCAAACGTCTAGTTGAACATAAACGAGATGTCGTGATTCTGCTCGATTCTATCACCCGATTGGCGCGCGCTTATAACACAGTTGTGCCGTCATCCGGTAAAGTGCTGACCGGTGGAGTCGATGCCAATGCGCTGCAACGCCCGAAACGTTTTTTTGGCGCGGCGCGTAATGTTGAAGAAGGCGGCTCCCTGACAATTATTGCCACCGCATTGATTGATACCGGCTCGCGGATGGATGAAGTTATCTTCGAAGAATTTAAAGGCACCGGTAATTCTGAAATTATTCTTGATCGTAAACTGACCGATAAACGGACTTGGCCGGCGATGGATATCACCCGCTCCGGCACCCGTAAAGAAGAGCTGCTGGTCGACAAAGATATGCTCTCCAAGATGTGGGTACTGCGCCGTATTCTTAATCCGATGGGTGTCGTCGATTCTATGGAATTTTTAATTGAGAAGTTGAAAGACTCGAAAAACAATGACGATTTCTTCGACTCGATGAATACGTGACGACCGAGTTCTAAACTCTTTAAGGTATCAGCACTGTCGAGCCCATGGTCTGGCGGGATTCAAGCGCCGTATGAGCCGCAGCTGTTTCCGCCAGCGGGAAGGTTTGGCCAATCTCGATGTTGACTTTGCCGGACGATACAACATCAAACAAAGCCGAGGCTGCCGCAAGTCGCCTGGCAGGGTCACTGGTGTAATTAAACAGCGTCGGTCGGCTCAGCGAAATTGAGCCTTTCTGCATCAATGTTAACGGCTCGATCGCCGGCACAGGTCCCGAAGCATTGCCGAAAGACACCAGACAACCGAACATATCCAGGCAATCCATTGATTTATCGTAAGTGTTTAATCCAATGGAATCATAAACCACTGGCACACCTTTGCCATCGGTGAGTTCTTTAACCCGTTCGACAAAGTTTTCGGTAGAGTAATTAACCGGATGATGGCAGCCATTGGCCTTGGCTTTTTTAGCTTTTTCTTTACTGCCAACGGTGCCAATAACAATGGCACCTATGGCGTTCGCCCATTGACAAACGATGGAGCCGACACCGCCGGCAGCGGCATGCATCAAAATGGTATTACCAGGCTGCACGGCATAACATTTGAATAATAGCATATGCGCTGTCAAGCCTTTCAACATCATCGCAGCGGCAGTTTGATCTTCAATGTTGTCCGGTATTGGCACCAAAACATTGGCCAGGATATTGCGGGCTTCGCTGTAAGAACCGATTTGGCCACCAGCATAAGCGACCCGTTGGCCGGTGGTTAAATCGTCAACACCTGGCCCCAGCGCTTCGATGACGCCGGCACCTTCAGCACCGAGGGTTATCGGCAAATCCATTGGATAAAGACCGGAGCGTTGATAACAATCGATAAAGTTTAAGCCGACTGCCGTGTGCTTAATTTGCACCTCACCCTCACCTGGATCACCCAATTCAATATCTTCCCATTGGAGAACTTCCGGTCCACCATGTTCATAAACTCGCATTGCTTTGGTCATTTTATCCCCTCCTGGTTTCTTGTTGCTTTAATGGCGAAGCTAAAACTTAAATTCAGTTTGTTGCTTGTTTTCCTTGGTCCCATGTTTGACCAATGATTCCAGTTGAAGCAAGGCCTGTTTTGTTACAATGCCTTCACCGCCTGAAAATCCGGTCAATTTACCGTTAGCACCCATCACCCGGTGACAGGGAATAATGATTGGAATCGGATTATTACCACAAGCGCCACCGATCGCGCGAGCTGCACTTTTAAGCGCCTTGGCGAGATCACCATAGGTTTTGGTCTCACCATAAGGAATGGCAAGCATTTGCCGCCAGACGGCTTGTTGAAAATCTGTACCTTGTGTATTAAGTGGTAGATCAAAGCTTTGCCGCTCGCCGGTGAAATACTCTGCCATCTGGTTTTTGGCTTCCAACAATAACGGCGTTTCGGTACCCCCACCGGTTCGACCCCATGTAACAACAATAATTTTGCCGTCTTCTTCGAACAAGGTCAGCGGACCCGTTGGGCTTTGCATCGATAAATAATTCATTCGCTGAATTTAAACGGCGGATATTTAGGAGGAAAGTTCTTTTTTTAAGCCCGCCGGATCAGTATGCGGCAGACCGCAGGTTTGACCGTGACAGACATAGGCGGTGGGACGTCCGTCAACCAGAGATTTTCCGGTAGCGGGATGACCGGCGGATAGCTCAGCATCCGGTGTTAAACGGGTGAGAATAAGATTGGGATTAGCTGTGGCGTTGGCGGTCTCAACCAAGTCCTCCCCTTCCCCGGTATCGGCGATAATAACCACCTGCAATCCGGTGGCGAGGGTCTCAAAACCGGCAACCAAACTTGGCATATTGGCTTCTTGCCCAGGTGTTTGAGCGGTGAAACCAGCGATAATTTGCACCACTTTATCGCGATAGGTTTGGTTGCCAGTCAGATAAAACAGCCGGGCAAGATTCTCCGCCATTAGACCATTGCCGGAGGGTGTTGCATTATCAAAAGCGGTCCGCGTGCGGGCGATGAGATCACTGGCATCATCAGCGGAGAGATAATACCCAGCGCTGTTCTGATCCCAAAAATGAGTGTCTACAGATTCAGCCCATTGCCCAGCCCGGTCGAGATAGGCCGTTTGACCAGTTGCTTGATAAAGGCCAAGCGCCGCTTTGGTCATGCTGGCATAATCATCTAGCATGTCGGCCTGTTTGGCTTCACCAGCACAATAGCTGTGCTTGAGGCGCGCGCCGTCTGTCATTTCGCGCAATAAAAAGGCAAACGCGTTTTCCGCTGCCCTGATCCAATCTGGCTGATCAAATGCCCGCCCAGCTAGGCTGAGTGCCGCAATCATCAATCCATTCCAGTCGGCTAGAATCTTATCATCCAGCCCTGGACGTTGGCGGGAAGCACGGGCTTCCAGCAAAATACCGCGGCAAGCTGTTAGCTTCGCTTCTGTTTCATCATCGGCAAGTCCAAGATTCCCGAGCCGGTTGAGAATGTTGGTCTGTTCCCAATTGCCGTGCCATGAGATGTCATAATAGTTTTTAAAAAGTTCAGAATTTGCGCCGAGCAATTGATCGATCTCCGCCTCCTGCCAGACATAAAACGCTCCTTCCCGAGAGACCCCGTCAGTGTCAGGGCTATCGGCATCAAGTGTGCCGGCAAAAGCCCCACCGTCCAGCAGTAACTCTCGGAGCGACCAATCAATAGTTTCGCCGATGCGGGTTGCCAACAAAAGGTCTCGCGTTTTCTGCCAGACCAACGTCATCAAATGGATAAGCTGGGCATTGTCATACAGCATTTTCTCAAAATGCGGCACTAGCCAGACGACATCGGTTGAATACCGGGCAAAGCCACCGCCGAGGTGGTCATAAATACCGCCTTGGCACATGTGGGTGAGCGACGTGATAACAGCTTCCTGAAATCTGTTATTGCCGGTTCTTAGATAAGCCCGCCACAACATTTCGAGGAAAGAGGGCTGTGGGAATTTGGGCGTACCCATCATACCGCCATATTGGAAATCCACCATCGATAAAGCTTGCTCGGCAGCAATATCGATTTGCTCGATAGATTGAAGTCCGCTGCCGCTAGTTACGGAGAGACTGGCTTGCTGTGAAAAATTGCCCAGAATTGCCTCGGTATTGGCATCAACTTTATCACGTTGTTCGTGGTACAGATCGGAAACCGCTTGCAGGATGTCGGTAAAGCCGGGCTGACCATAACGCGATATTGGCGGAAAATAGGTGCCGCCCCAATAGGGTTTGCCATCGGGAGTGAGGAACATAGTTAGCGGCCAGCCGCCCTGCTGGCCCATCATGGCGAGCGCCATCATGTAAATTTGATCGACGTCCGGCCGTTCTTCCCGGTCAACTTTGATGTTAATATATAGGTCGTTCATCAAAGCCGCCGTCGTTTCATCTTCAAAACTTTCATGGGCCATCACATGACACCAATGACAGGCTGCATAACCTATTGATAATAATATAGGTTTTTTACTTTTTTTCGCTATCTTGAAGGCTTTATCACCCCACGGTTGCCAGTGCACCGGGTTGTCTTGGTGTTGTTTGAGATAAGGGCTGGTCTCTTCATTGAGCCGGTTTGATATCACGTAACACTTCCTAAAAAATAGAATTATTATAAATAAATATATAACTAATTGAAAACAAGAAAAAAATATTGATCAATACCAAACTATCAAACAACGTGACAGAATTAGCGCATCCGCCTATATCTAGGCCTATGAATAATTTAAGCGATGAGCAAACAATATTTGCCTTAGCCAGCGGTGTCGGTAAAGCGGGCATTGCCGTGTTTCGAATATCCGGCTCATCAGCAACGGACACATTACGTAGTCTAACCAA
>CAJWIB010000075.1 GCA_913041095.1 uncultured Rhodospirillaceae bacterium
GGTATGGGTATTTGATCACATCCAAATTACGATAACGTCTTTTTCTTCTTCTTCATTTGTTGGGTAACTTTTTCGAATTAGCACGATTTTACTTTCCCCGGGATCCTTTAGCTTCCCCTCCAAACAATGATATCTATCTTCTGAAAAAGAAAGATTTAGTTCAGCTTCAAAATAAATACAATTCTTAGATCGGGATCAACGTAGTACGTCCACGTCATCAACAACTTTCCTCTCTGGCCCCATTATCTAAATATACTTATTTTATTTATGATTATATTTGTGCTCAGTATTCAATCAATTCAATAAAATTCACTTTGATCTTTATGCTAGAAAAGTAAAAAAAGTTAAGCTGTTTAACGTGAAGCAACTTCGACGGTGGCTGGTAAGTTGAGTTCCAAACACGGTTTGCGGCGTTTTTTCAACAGCCGGCAGGTGCGATAGACATTGCGGCGGTTGAGGTCGAGAATACGCGCCCGGTATAGAATGCGGTTGCGGGATTTGCGCAATGTCATGACTTTGACTTGACCGCCATTGAGCACACTGGCGTATTTATTCAAGACATCAAGTGCAATATTGTAAGCGAGCTTACTGGTGTAAAAAGCGCCAACCTGAATGCCCCAGATACGGTCTTTACTATTTGCCACGGGTTTGGCTTGGCGTTTGGGCGTTCGATAGGCGCCTTGTCTGCGTTTGGCCTTGGCTATCAATACTGGCGGCTCAGTTTGATTGAATGCCTTGGTCAGCAGTGTTTTCATATGCCGGTTTCGGGAGCGCGAAGTATTGCCACCGAACACCACACCAATCAGCCGTTGGTTGTCGCGCTTGGCGGTCGTTATCAGATTGTAGCCCGAGGCGCGGATATAGCCGGTCTTCATACCTTCTGCTCCGGGATAAGATTTCAGCATTTTGTTATGGGAGCGATAGGTGCGGCCTTGGAAGGTGAAAATCTGGCGTTTGAATAAATGATAATATTGCGGAAAGTGGTTAATGATGGCCCGGGTCAGTGTCGCCATATCTTTGGCGGTCGACATTTGACCACGGTGCGGCAAGCCCGACGCATTGCGGAACGTCGTCCGCGACATCCCCAGTTTACGTGCTTTGTCGGTCATTAGGAGAGCAAAGCGCCGTTCCGTGCCGCCAATAGTTTCGGCAACGACTGAGGCCACGTCGTTGGCTGATTTTACGATCAACGCCATTACTGCGTCTTTGACCTGGATTGATTGCCCGCGTTTCAGACCGAGACGGGAGGCCGGGCGGTTTGCTGCTCTCCTGGAAACAGACAGGCGTGTCGAAAAGGTGAACTGCTTTTTCTCGATCGCTTCAAACAGCAAATAGAGGGTCATGAGCTTGGTCAGCGAAGCCGGATAGTTCCGCGTGTCCGCATTGGTTGCATGATAAATTTTGCCAGTTTTTGCATCGATGACAAAAGAGGCGTATTTAGCCGTCGCGGGATTGCTGGCAAAGATCAATGCAGCCAACAGAAAACCGGCAATGAACAATATCGTTCTGCTGCCTTTTGTCATGCGGCAGTTCCGATCAATTTTTGGCGATAGATGGAGAATAATCCGAGTTGTTGCATTTGCTTCCAGTAACCTGTCCCAAGTCGAGCAATTATCCGCTTTGAAGCCGGAGTGTAGGGAGCTTCCCAGTTTGAGTCCAATAATTTGGGCATTTTTCCAGTGTAAACTATGTTTAACGCTGACGAGTTTGGATTCATAAGCTAAAATCAAGGTGTTAGGTAAAAAATGTGTATACTGTGTTTAAGCAGTCGCAATGAATAAATGATTAACGGATAAATGATGAGATCCAAGTGTTTTCTTTCTATCTGTAGGTTCGCCTCAATCATGGGGGCGATTCTTATTTTGTTATCGGCCTGCGCCTATAAAGGCGGCAGCGATCATCCGGTGATTAGAAAATTCACCTGGTTCAGCTATGTGGCTGGCGATGATATCAGGCAAGCTTGCTCGCATACGAGTGGAGAGCGCTACCGGTTTGTCTATAACGCCGTCTACAACGAACAAGTTCGCACCTATGATATTACGCCGGCAGATGATGGGCGATACCAGGTCAAAATCCATGTTACCAGTGAAGTTGAACTGACCTGGCTGGATCTTGATCTTAACAATCCAGACTTATTAAAACCGTGGCGGCCGAAAATTTCCGTTACCAATATTGGTGCTGCAGATATGAAGATTCTCAAAAGAACGCTGCAAAACGCACGGTTTTTTGAATCTCGACCACCGGCTGGAAATATATCCTCTATCAGCTTTTATTGGGTGATTTCAGCCTGTGTTGACGGGATATTTAGCCAAAATGGTTACGTCTGGCCGGCTGAAAACTTCGAAAAAGCACAATTTGGAAAACTGTTAAGTGCCTGGGATTTCACGGATATTCCGGTTAACTCGCCGCGTAAAATGACAAAATTCAGTATTTATGGTACAAATGATGAAACCCAATACCGAAATCTGTTTAATCTTCAGTTTGGCAGTGACGGCTTTATCCGCCATTATATATTCATAGACTAAAATTTATGAGGAGTTTTGTCTAATTTCTGGTATTTTTTAATCATTATAAGCTTTTATTTATAATGAGTAAAAAGTGCCAATATAATTGAAAGGACGTAATAAAAGGAGCCGATTGCAATTTACGTAATTTCTGCCAAATAAAGCTGAGCGGAGCCTAATCAACTGTTAAGTATTTTAGTACGATAATGAAACG
Source organism: uncultured Rhodospirillaceae bacterium (assembly GCA_913041095.1). GTDB lineage: Bacteria > Pseudomonadota > Alphaproteobacteria > Rhodospirillales > UBA2165 > TMED23. Next base: position 2,719 of record CAJWIB010000075.1, read on the forward strand.
AAACGACGACGATAAAAACGGAAATGGCGGACAAGACGGTAACGGCGGAGACGATTTTGAGCATGGCGTTGCCGTAAAAAATCGCGCAAAAACGAAAAAGCCTTCGATGTATAAAGTTCTCATGCTGAACGATGATTATACGCCGATGGAATTCGTTATTCATGTGCTTGAGCAGTACTTTTCGAAGAACCATAAGGAGGCGACGCGAATTATGCTCCATGTCCATCAAAAAGGCGTCGGCGTATGTGGAATTTTTACCTATGAGGTCGCGGAAACGAAAGTAAATCAAACCATGGATTTGGCACAACAGCACCAACATCCGCTACAATGCACAATAGAAAAGGATTAGTTTGGACTAACAAACTATGCTGAAAAAATATGCTGTCTCGTAATTTAGAACAAAGTCTACATCGCGCCCTTGCTTTGGCGACAGAGCGCAATCACGAATATGCCACGCTTGAACATTTATTGCTCGCTCTCACCGACGATCAGGATGGCATATCTGTCTTACGCGCTTGTGGTGTCGAAGTTGAAAAACTGCGTTTGGATTTAACGAGTTTTATTGACGATGATCTGGGTGATCTGGTGACAGTAAAATTGTCGGAGCCCAAACCAACCGCCGGCTTTCAGCGGGTGGTTCAGCGCGCTGCCATTCATGTACAATCATCGGGCCGTGAAGAAGTCACCGGTGCTAATGTTCTGGTAGCTATTTTCTCCGAACGTGAAGCTCATGCGGTCTACTTCCTGCAAATGCATGATATGACGCGCCTTGATGCGGTGAATTATATCTCGCACGGTATTGCCAAAGTGCCGGGCTATTCTGATACCCGGGAAGAGCACGGCGCCGATAGTAAAATGACGGAAGAAAAAGATATCAAGCGGGGCTCTGAGGCGCTCGATACTTATTGCGTTAATCTCAATCAAAAAGCGGCTGATGGTAAAATCGATCCTCTAATTGGCCGTGAGTTGGAAATTGAACGCACCATTCAGGTGCTCTGCCGGCGAACCAAAAATAACCCGTTATATGTCGGTGAATCGGGCGTTGGTAAAACCGCCATCTCCGAAGGACTGGCGCGCCGTATCGTTAATGAAGAAGTACCGGAAGTGCTGATCAACAATGTTATTTATTCGCTTGATATGGGCACGCTCTTGGCGGGCACGCGCTACCGCGGTGATTTCGAAGAGCGGATTAAAGCCGTGCTTACAGAACTCGAGGATATGCCGAACTCGATCTTGTTCATTGATGAGATTCATACGGTGATTGGGGCGGGTGCTACCAGTGGCGGCTCTATGGATGCTTCCAATTTGCTCAAACCAAGCCTGCAAAGTGGTACACTCCGCTGCATTGGTTCAACCACGTATAAAGAATATCGCGGCCATTTCGAAAAAGACCGCGCACTGGCACGCCGTTTTCAGAAAATCGATGTCTATGAGCCATCGATAGAGGATACGATTAAGATTCTCCATGGTCTCAAGCCGTATTATGAAGAGCATCACCGGGTACGTTATACCGCCGAAGCGCTACGCCAAGCCGTAAAGCTGTCTGCCCGTTATATTCATGACCGCAAACTGCCTGATAAGGCAATTGATGTCATTGATGAAGTTGGCGCCTCACGTATGTTGCTGCCAGAAAGCAAACGTAAGAAAACTATCTCGGTCAAAGATGTCGAATCTGTCATCGCCAAGATGGCCCGCATCCCGCCAAAATCCGTGTCACGGGATGATAAGAAGGTGCTCGCCAATCTCGAACGCGATCTCAAGACCATGGTGTTTGGTCAGGATAATGCGATTGAGGCTTTGTCGGGCGCTATCAAGCTCGCCCGGGCGGGTTTGCGCGAACCAGAAAAGCCGATCGGCAACTATTTGTTCTCTGGTCCAACCGGTGTAGGTAAAACCGAAGTTGCCCGCCAGCTTGCGCGCTCGATGGGGATTGAGCTGGTGCGCTTTGATATGTCCGAATATATGGAGCGTCACACGGTCTCACGTTTGATTGGTGCGCCGCCTGGATATGTTGGCTTCGATCAAGGTGGACTGCTTACCGATGCCATTGATCAGCAGCCGCACGCCGTCTTGCTGCTGGATGAGATCGAGAAAGCCCATCCTGATTTGTTCAACATTCTGTTGCAGATTATGGATTACGGTAAGCTCACCGATAACAACGGTAAAAGCGTCGACTTCCGTAATGTTGTTCTAATTATGACGACGAATGCCGGGGCAACTGAAATGGCTAAAATCGCTATAGGTTTTGAGCGGGATGACCGGGTCGGCGACGATGAGGAAGCGATTGAGAAAATGTTCTCGCCGGAGTTCCGCAATCGTCTTGATGCGACAGTGTCCTTTGCCAATCTATCGCCGGAAATTATGGGTAAGGTTGTCGATAAATTTGTCATGGAGTTGGAAGCGCAGTTGAGCGACCGCAATGTCACCATCACCTTGACCGACGAGTCCCGTGAATGGCTGGCCAAAAAAGGCTATGACAAGCGCTTTGGCGCCCGGCCGTTGGCGCGAGTTATCCAGGAGCACATCAAGAAAGAACTATCTGAACAACTGCTGTTTGGCGAATTGATCAAAGGCGGCACCGTTCAGGTGCTGGTTAAAGATAACAAGCTCGATTTCGAATATCCTAAACTCGCTTTACCGAAAAGCGACGATAAAAAGGGTGAAGGGAAGGGGCCTGGAAAAGGTGACGGTGGCGCCGTCGGTAAAAAACAAGAGCTGGTTGAGTAGACTTTCGACTTTCGGTGACAGTTTACGTTTAAGTGTAACTGTCACCGAAATTGAAATTCCTAGTCACCGGGCAGTGCAAATAGCTCGTGCTCTCCTTCGAGGCCCTTTACTGCGTGTTGACCGACTTCAATTTACCAGGGAAGGTATCGGCGAAGGTCGAGGAGATCAGCACCGGCTCCTGCAATTCTTTTGTCATACTTTCGATAAGTGCCGCCTTATTGGCTGCCGAGCCGATGACGGTAAATTCTCGCCGCTCATGGATGCCGATGTTTCCATAAATGACATCACCCAAATGCAGCTGATACCATATTTTAGCGGTGGCAGATCACCATGCTCGATGTCTACTGCTTCTATGCGTTCGAAAATAATCTCTGTCGCTTTAATGGCCCGCCGGTAGGCTTCCAGAGCTCTAGTTGCGTTTCCCATGATTTGGATGTTTCGCCGGCAATCGGAAAAATCGCCAGGACGGCGTCACCAATAAAGCGAAGAACTTCGTTACCGTTTTTGATGATCGCCCGACCATACAATGGAAGAAGCGGTTCAGGTGAACTAAATAGATTTCCTGTTTCATACTTTCCGAAAGGGCGGTTGAGTCTCAAAAATCGTAGAACCGAATGATGGCGTGAATAAGTTTGCCATCACTGTTGCTTGATCTAGCCTTCAAGCACCCGCTTACCAGTTCGCCGGCCAAGAAAAGTTTCCAACAGCGTAACCGACGTTTTTTTTGGTCGTGGACTTCAAACAACCGGCCCGGCATCGGTAGAATTTCATAAATTTGACCAAGGTGAGATGTCGAAAATCCGCCATCATTAAACAACCAACGCGTTGGTTGAATCAGCCAGCCAAGTGCCGTTAAATTCTACCCGAACCCGTTCAGAAACCGGCTCAAATCTTTTTTCATAGACTTCTTCATCATTGGATTCAGCAGCAACAGAATGGTCATCCGCCCTAGCAATTCTCCCGATACGTTTATTGGTTTATTTTTTTCCCAATTATTTTATGGTTTACGATTATCACATCTGGTTTGCGCTGTTATTCAAATAGTTTTAATTTGCAGGAAAAGTGATCCCAAATACAGTGATTTAGACTCTAGACAGGTCTTATCAGATCACCCTTACTGACCGTGCCGTCGGTTAAAATGCGGCAGTTAAGGCCACTGCGATTGATCAGTGCCTTAAACAGGCTCTCAATTTCCAGCAGATCTTCGAGATACTTGCAGGGGACACATAACCGCATACCTTCGAGCACAACGTCGGGACCAACTTTGAATAGCCGGCCAACCAGATGATTGAGCGGAACACCCTCAGTGATGGCGTTGCGCCGGGTTTGCTCCGGCTTTAATTCTATATTCCAATCCCGGGCCAAGGCCTCCAAAGTTTCATTCTCGAACAACGTGAATTGCCGGTCTTCTTCCGGCTGCTCTGAATAGGTGCCTGCTCCCAGCGTATAGCGGTCGCCTTCAATGCCCACGCTGGCCTTGCAAACCAGTTGATCCGGACTATTGAGCGGTTGCTCTTTTCTCGAACAGCTGTGCAAAGATAAAATGCTGCCTTCCCACATCGTCATATCAACTCAACGTCCAACCCGGCGAACGGTCCGGCCTTCTTCCTCTAGGTCTTCTTCGATGTGTTCGTTGTAGCGTTTTTCTTCGGCGTTTCGGTCGGTACCGGTATGATCAGCATACATGTGACCGACCGGCGGAAAAACATCGTCGGTGACTTGAACATCCGGGTTCCAAATATCTGCCCGGATCAAAGCCTTACCGCAATGCAGGAAAGCCTCTTTAACATTCACGACGATGGCCGAGCTCGGTGATTTGCCGTTCAGGGCGAGTGGTTCTAATATATCAGGGTCTTGAGTAATGTTGGCCTGGCCACGAATTCTTAACGTCACGTCCATACCCGGCACCAGGAACAGGATGCCAATAGTGGGGTCGCGCAGAATATTTTCCAATGAATCGACGCGTGAATTTCCTTTGCGGTCAGGGATAATCAGCGTGTTGTCATCTGCCACCTGAACAAATCCTGGATCATCGCCACGGGGTGAGACATCTCCATCTGTGCCAAGCAACAGCAGCGGCGAATGTGCGATGAAATTGCGGCAATGCTTATCCAGGGAGTAAATTGTTTTTTCCACCGGTGGACCTTTCGGCGCGGAATAGATCCGGCGTAATTCATCTACAGTTTTAACGTCAAATTCAGCCATTATTTATTCCCTCAGTTAATACCCGTATCTCGATCGCCAGCATAGACCAGCATTTCAATTTCAATTAAAGCGGCGGCCGCCATCAGTGCGGTACATACAGTAGAGCGTGCCGGCGGCAGTATGCCGCCAAAGAACGCCGCATAAGCTTTGTTAAAACCCATAAAATCATCGGTAGAGGTAAGCCAGACCGTGGCCTTGACAACATCGGTTTTACTACGCCCAATCTCACGCAATGTGGCATCGATATTTGCCAATGTCCGCGCCGTCTGCTCTTCGATGCCGTCACCTTCAATTTGATTTTCAGCGTTCATCGCCAATTGGCCGGATAGAAAAATAAAATCACCCGCTTGCACAGCGCCCGATAGCGGAAGGCCGGTGCCGTCAGGTCGTTTTTTGGGACCGATAAGATGATTGAGTGGCATGGTTTAACTCCTGGTGATGTGTTTGATGATAATCAGCAAACGGGCGCCTAAAATCAATAACTAAAAACAATTTTGAAGATTAGCCATCATTTGCGCTGCCCGATTGTACTCGCTGGATTTTAATTATGTTGCCTCAAAATTTGCTTGGCCTAAGATAACTGGCAGATGAATTCACCAGCTGGTGGACATCTAAGGGGAGGGATTGATGGACGGACAACAGAAATCTGGTGAAGCGCTTTTGGCAGAACGAAAAAAGCGTATCTATGACACGGTGGCGCTACGGGAGCCCGACCGGGTGCCCTCAATGCTACATTCTACATTTTGGGCGGCCACCCAAGCCGGTATGACCTGTGAACAGGCAATGCGCGACTACAAAGGTCTGTCTGATGCGATGCGGAAAGCGATCCTGGATTTGCAACCCGATGCCTATGTGCCTTGTCATTTGATGCTGTCACTGGCCCCAACCATGGAAATTCTTGATTACAAACAATTGGAATGGCCAGGTCATGGTGATCTCAGTCCCGATGTGACGTTTCAGTATATCGACCGGGAATATATGAAGGCCGACGAATATGATGATTTTATCACTGATCCGACCGGATTTTATTTGCGCCAATATTTGCCACGCTTGGCCGGCGAACTGGAGCCCCTAGCCAATCTACCCGAGTTTCCGTCAATTTATTTTACCCGGGTTATGCATGCGCTGGCCTTCATGGCCGATCCGGAAATCCGCAAGGCGCTCGAAACCATGATCAAGGCCGGTGAAGAAATGCAAAAAATGATGGGTGAGGCGGTCTCTTTTATCGCCGAGATGGAAGAGCTGGGCTATCCGCTTGCCAATGTTGCGAGTGGTCACGCGCCGTTCGATGTGGTGTCCGATTATTTGCGCGGCTCCAAAGGCGGCATGCTCGATATGTTCCGTCACGAAGAGCGTGTGTTGAAAACCCTGGATATCCTGACCGAATATATTCCCCGGACCATGATGAAAACTGCTAGTCGACTTCCAGGTAAGATCGTTTTTATCCCTTTGCACTGGGGGTTGGACGGTTTTATGTCGCCCGATCAGTTCGACAAGTTTTTCTGGCCGTCGCTTCGTCAGGTGATCGTGGTATTGATTGAAAACGATCTTATTCCCTGCGTTTTATGGGAAGGCGATTGTGAAACCCGGCTTGAAACCATTGCTGATGTGCCAGCAGGTAAATGTATTTACTGGTTTGAACGCACCGATGTCTTTAAAGCCAAAGAAGTGCTGGGTGATACTGTCTGCATCCGTGGTGCCGTGCCGGCATCGATGTTGAATACCGCCACGCCTGATGATGTCAAGGAGTTCTGCAAAAAGCTTATTGATGTGGTTGGTAAAGGCGGTGGCTTTATTATGGATTGCGGTATTGGTGTCCCGGATGAAGCAAAATACGAAAACGTCAAAATGATGTTCGACTTCACCAGGGAATACGGTGTTTACAGCTGACGGCCGGGTTTGCAATAAACCAAAGCCATTGTGCTAAAGTCTGCTTTGTCTAGAATAGCTGGCAATAAGCTCGCCAATAAAGAATATTGTGTACAAGCCGTAGGAAG
>CAJWIB010000076.1 GCA_913041095.1 uncultured Rhodospirillaceae bacterium
GTGATAACTGATCTTAATTAAGCCTGTAGTTCAAAACATTAGTGGCCTCTTTTTAAAAGGCGGGGGGAATTTCAACATCATTAAACCCCTTACGGGGTGCATTAAGGACGTTTGGCTGTACTTTCTAAGTGTCACGGTGTCACCACCAGTTCAAGGTGCCCTCCACTTCAAGTATCCGAGTGGAACCTTGATTTGGACGTTTGCAAAAACCAATTGGCAGCATCGAAGTGACTGTGAGGACGCTTAAGATCGATGGCAAATGCTCCCTTTCGCGTGCTCCCTAGAACAAATGTTGAATCCAATCCTATTAAGCCTTCTGCTAATAATTGCCCATGCGCTAAACAACAAACTTTTTGGGTCGACCCTAAACTCGGCAGCACGGACTAGAAAGATTAGAAAAACAATTATTAAGTAAGCTATCCCCTTAATTATCCGCCCAACACCTCGAAGACATCTCCTTCGGGTACAATGCCTTCAATATGACGGCGGTGCCAAAGGGCATAAAACAACAGCACCCAGGCTGCCTGCCCGCTTCTTTTTGGGTGTGATCCTTCGAGCGATGCAAACAGCTTTGCTACGCCCGTCAGGTCACATATCTCGTTGATGCTTTCCTGCGCCGTGACAAGTTTGCCGAGGTCGCTTCCCCGGCGACCGATCCATTCCGCAACCGGTACGGTGAAGCCCTTCTTATCATCAAAGGCATTTGCTTCTGGCAGTTTTTGATCAAGCCACCGTCGCAGTAGATATTTACCCACCCGTCCCCGGACTTTAAAATTGTCTGGTAATCGCATCGCCACATCGGCGACTTTTTTATCTAGTAACGGCGTCCGTCCTTCAACGCCATGAGCCATCAGACAACGATCCAGCTTAATCAACAAGTCATGGGGCAGCCAGTCGGCACAATCAACAGCCTGGGCGATCTGGAGCTTGGTGCGATTTGAGTTGCTTTCGCGAGCCCATATCCGGTCGAAGTTATCACGCCAATCCATGCTCTGATCCCGCAATAAATTGAGACCATGAAAGACACCTTTCGAGCGCATATTGCGGCCACCGAGATACCATGGGCGCATTTGTTTGCGGTAGCGGCCATAACCTGCAAACAGCTCGTCCCCACCCTCACCGCTAAGCACGACTTTAAGACCGGAATCCTTGACCAATTGCCCAAGTTTATAAGTCGGCAATATCGCGTAATCCGCCGCCGGATCGTCCATTGCAGCAGCAATCTTCGGCAACAACGACCAAAAATTATTTTCAGAAAACTCAATCTCGTGAAAATTGGCCCCGGCAGCAGCGGCAACAGTTTTGGCATGTTCGCGCTCATCGGCAACCGATGTTCCGGAAAAACCGGCGGTAAAAGCCTCAACCGGCTGCTCGTTCAAATCTCTCATACAGGCGAGCACAACAGAGGAATCGACACCACCTGACAAAAACATCCCGTAAGGCACATCCGCTCGCTGGTGAACCATCACGCTATCCATCAACGCTTCTTCCAACCTCTCGAGCGCTTCTGCTTCACTCCAACTTTCCGGCCCGGCTTTTGGCAAAGCCCGGTGATGCAATGAATGGGTCACGTATCTGCCATCATGGGTGAGTGTTTGGCCGGGCTTTACTCGTTTAATATCTTGAAAAATTGTTTCCTCGCCGGTGGTAAATTGCAATTGCAGCAATTCCTGGCGCTTACCGGGATTTAACCGGCGCGGTGCCAGCCCGGCATCCAGCAGCGCGCCCGTCTCAGAAGCAAAGGCAATGCCGCCATCAAATTCGGTATAGTAAAGCGGCTTAATGCCAAAGAGATCACGCGCCAACTGGATATGATGGTTGTGCGGATCAGCAATGGCGATGCCGTACATGCCTCGCAAAGCTTGCGTGAAGGCCGTGCCGTTGAGCTCATAGAGCAATAACGGCGGCTCACAATCCGATTTGGTTTGGAAGTTTTTCTCGCCAAGAGATTGGCGTAGTTCAAGGTAATTGTAAATCTCGCCATTGGCGACGATAACCGCACCGCGCTTATCCTGAATCGGTTGGTCACCAGTCTCCAGATCTATGATGGACAGCCGCGTGTGAACTACCTTCATATCCTGATAAGAAAACTCGCCACTGCCATCCGGGCCCCGGTGCGCCAATGCTGCCGCAAGAGCATCGATCGCCGCTCCATCTGGCGTCCCGTCATGGAGCAAGATACCGGCTAGACCACACATTAGGAGTTCATCCGCTCAAAGAATTTAAGATATTTTTCGATAATGATACTTTCGGTGAAATTGGCTTCATATTCAGCTCTCGCCTGAACAGCCAAATATTCGGCTCGATCCGGCTCTTCAATTAAATACTTAATCGAAGCCGCCAACATTTTTTCGTCATCGATGGAGAACAATACGCCATTCTCACCGTGCGTAATCAGAGTACCGGGCCCTATACTATCAGCAGCGATGACTGGTACACCTTGAGCCCAGGCCTCAATTACAACATTGCCTAAGGGTTCGTGGCGGGACGGACAAACAAAGATATCGGCAGCGGCAAATAGAGCTTCCGGATCATCGTGCCAGCCCAAGAAACGCACGCGTGGTTTGATACCCAGAACTTCTGCCTGATACTCCAATTCTTTACGCAACGAACCTTCTCCAGCAAGCCAGAGATAAGCGTTCGGTACCCGAGCGACCGCCTGCAATAATAAATCAAAAGCCTTGTTTTCGTGTAAACGGCCCATCGCTAATATAAGCGGAGTGTTTTGCGGCGTATAAAAAGTCTGCCGGTCAACCGGCACCGCACGTTTGGCCCCAACAAAATTCGGCAGGTAGTGAACGTTTTCCTGAGCCCAGCCATTGTTAATTAAAAACTCGGCAATATCTTCAGTATTAGCAATCAGGTGATCACAGTTGCGGTAATATTTAATATTATAATATCCTCCAAGCCTGCCGATATGGACAAAATTATCATCGACTGGACACATCCCGGTGGCACGGTTCATCCAGCTTAAAACGATATCTGGTTTGAAGTCATTGATTTGCCGCTTTAGTGCCCATGGCGTTGAAAAATCCAGTTTGCCGCCAAATTTCAATTGATGAGGTTCAACACCATTTTCGACAAAACGCCTGGCGCGCGCTTCATTACGGCGGATCACGACGCGCTGTTCAATGCTGGTTTTATGAAGTGCAATGGTTAGCCGGGTGAAAAATTCCTCCGCGCCACCATATTCAGCGCCGGCCATAACTTGTAGAACTTTCATTCCGGTATTAACTCCTCAAACGCTTTTGCCGCCTGCCGCCAGCCCCATGCACCTTGCATCTCAATCGCTGCCTCGTGCTGGTTACGCCATAAGTCATCATCGTTCAGAAGATTTATAGCCGAACCGGTGAATTCTTGATCGATTTCTGTTATGGCCCCAGTTATTCCGTCAATAACCCGCTCCACGACCGAGCCAAATTTTTGAACAACGGCTGGAACACCGGTAGCTTGCGCCTCCCCCACTGCCAAACAAAAAGTCTCGTTAAGATCACCCTTATATAACATCACGCGTGATTTACGAAGCTCCTGAATAAGTTCAGATTTAGGTACCGGCCCCCGCAGCACAACACCCTGGTCATTTAACCTGCGCGCTTTATCGAGGATGGCTTCCATCTCCTGCGCCTTGGCCGCACCCACCGAACCATAAGTGGCCGCACCGGAAAATAAATGCAGCTCGGCATCCGGCGCGTGCGGATAGATGTCGCGTTGCCAAACTTCCAACAGCCAATCGAGTGAGCGCAGCGGATTAGATGTAAAGATCGCGCAGCGCGGCGGCACATTATCTAATGGTGAAAAATTGCGAAACTCATCGGCAATACCGTAGGGAATAACGATGCGCTCACCTCCCGGTGCCCAGGAAGGATAAGTCGTTGCGTGATAGTCACCGATAAAAATTATCGCCGGCTTAACCTGCCAGAGCTTGGTGAGATAACGCCATTTTAATAAATATTGGGCCGGATTATGAACCCAAAAAACTGTTCGTCTAGCCTGAGGCATCATACGAATAAGTTTGTCCCCGCGGTTGGCGATATAAAGATCGGCTGTATTAGGAAGGCCGTCCGCTAACGGTGCCCAATCTACACCGTCAATTACTTTGGCTTCAGCGCACATATTACGGACCATAACTTCATGGCCACGCTTGGCCAGTTCTACCACTAAATTCACAATTGAGCTTTCGACCCCACCGAGCGGGCCGCGGCGTGGGCTTTCGCCATCAAATTCAATACCGTCATCGGCCAGGACAATTCGCGCCATCAGCTCAGATCAATCTTTGCTTTAATATGGGAAATAAGTGGATAGAGGCCGGCAAACAACGCGATCAGCAAGCCATATCCCCCCTCTTTATAACCTTTACGGCTTATATAACATTTGAAAAACCGCGAGAACAGCCGCCGCACATTATTGGTAGTTGAACCGATGTCGCCGCTGTCTTTCAAATCCTTGGCCCGCGCGGTGGTATAGGAATCGAGGCGCTTGATCATGTCTGAGATATTACGATCAACGTAATGATTGATGTGGTGGGTTAACATTGCACCCTTTTTGCCACTCCAGGTAAGGCTCGGATGAACCCGCTGCAGGCCCCAAATTTTAACACCATTTCGAAACAATCCGGGGTAAGCTGCCTTGCCATAGGACGCACCCCAGCCATAACGAACCAGCCGGTCGCCAATATAATTATCAACCGGAATTTCATGCCAATCAAATTGGGATTTGTCGGCAATATCCAGAATTTCACCAGCAAGTTCCTCGGTAACATGTTCATCGGCATCAATTTCAAATATCCATTCGCCGGCGCAGGCTTCAATTGCAGCGTTCCGCCGATCGCCTTCAATATCCCAGGCACCTTCGACGAGGCGATCAGTAAACTGTTCAGCTATTACGCGAGTGCCATCGGTACAGCGATCCATCACGACAACGATCTCATCGGCGAAAGACAATTTCTCCAAACACGCAGCCAGCTTATCTTCTTCATTGTGGACACTGATCACGGCTGATAATTTGAGCAGCTGTTCTGGCTGGCTCAATTGACCGACTCCGACCGATCAACCGGTCGGCTTTCCTGGCACCTCTGCCACAATGCCCGGGCTTCCGCTTCCGCCATGTCGACGGTTAAACTGTCCATTAAGCTATCCGATGTTCGGTGATCAAAATTCGGTGGGAATATTTCATTAAACGGCACCGACGTCCTTACAATACCTGTGTTTTCACCCCACGGTGCATAAAGCGATTCAAGAGTTGGCCCAAACAATCCGAGTGTGGGTACGCCAGAGGCCGCTGCCAGATGCATCAAACCCGAATCATTGCCAATATAGAATGTGGTTCTTGCGAGACAGGCATAGGCGGTCAAAAGGTTTAGCCTACCAACTAAATCAATCCGCCGATCCTCGGGAATAGATTCAATCAAGCGTATGGCCATTGGCCGTTCATCGTCACGGCCCAGCAAAACTACCCGCGCATCTGGCAAAATTCCTGTTGGCGCAGTCAAGCGTTCTACAAGCTCAGTAAAATTTTCTGCCCGCCAAGTTTTGGCCTGCCAGTTAGCCGTCGGTCCAATCGCTAAAATCGGCCCACCATCCGGCAAGAACTGTTTGGCCAATTCATCTTCCCGTGGACTGGTCCACAATTTTGGCGGCACGATCCCGGGTAAATCCAACACTTTGGCAATACGTTCAATCCGGAGAATATCGCCACCGCTTCTCGGCATGCCGCGCCGTTGGCGCCGCCCCAGCAGAAAGGTGGCAGGCGCATTTCTGAGATCGATTACCAAATCCCAAAAGGTGCCGATGGTGAGCAACCACAGTCTTAACCAATGCAGTGAAAATACCATTTTATCCAACATAATGATGCGCTTTAAACCGGGTAAAGCTGCAAACAAAGGTGCTGCTGCCGGACCACAGGCAACCGTAACATCCAGTTGCGGATGCTCTTGCCGCAGATGTTCAAGCAATCCGGTCGATAGTATAGCATCGCCAATCCGCGTCGATGTTAAGAATAATAACTTCATATCAATAGTTTAAGTTTTTTTTTATTTCCATAAAGCTTCAAATTCAATTGCTACACTTTGCCAATTACGTCCAGCCTGCAATGTTTTAGCATCGCGGCTGAGACTTTGATAAATGGTGGTATCCTCCGCCAACAACTTGAGCGCCAAATTTATAAATGCATCATCGTCGGGTACCAGGTAGCCAGTCTGGCCGTTACTAATGAGCTCTTTAATAACGTCAGTTTTTCCACCACCTACATATATTACTGCCGGTGTGCCACTGGCCTGCGACTCGGCCAAGGTCGAGCCATAAAATTCCGAGCCAATCACCGGATAAAAATGCACCCGCGCTGAGCGGTACGCCGCCGCCATTTCACTATCTGAGTCGGGTGATTTGACGCTGACGTTAGCGACCCGGGCGCCGGCGACTTCGTCAGTAATATCTTTAAACCGGTCATTGACCGCACCGTTGAAAAGGCTGGCCGAGTAAATATGCAACTCCGCCTTGTCGTTTTTGGGGTAGATATTCTCCTGCCACAGACGCAACATGTTCTGCAAGCCATGCAAAGGATGCGTTGTGACAACCGCCACAGGTGGTGGCACTTTGCTGGTCTCGGCATCAATATAGCTGTCAGCGATGCCGGGCACGATGACGGCTTCTTTAAAATCCCGCCATGACTTCCAGGCTTGGCGGTGACTCTCACCAACAAACACTAGCACCGGATCGTGTTTTTCCAGCAACTTCTGATTTACTGGTTGGTTGAGAATTTTCGGTTGCCCCCACATCCACAAAATTGATTTAACAGCCGGATCATCTATCTCATCCAACAGTTCAGGTTTTCTGAAAGCAATCAACACATCACACTCAGGTGGCCGCGGCGTCTCAAACGGCACCCACAACACATCGTCCACACTCGCCTGATAGTCACAGCGGTTAATTGCCGTCACATCATGACCACGAGCTGCCAGAGCGCTTGCCAAATTCGCAAAAGCCTTCTCTGCTCCCCCTAAAGCGCGAGTACCTGGCGTCGCTCCATCGAAGGCATAGGAATCGTCAATCATTATAATATTCATGCATCTTTCCTTGCGCGCTGTTTATAGGAGTTTCAAAGACTTATGGCAATTGAGCACGCAGAATTTATTAGCAGGAAACTTGTCATTTGCGCATCAGCCCGGCTCGGCTATATTGATGCCATGACTGATTTACATTATGTGCGTATAGATAACCGGCACATGTTGAAAATAGCCGGCGATGACGCGCGCGACTTTCTGCAGGGGCTGGTCTCAAATGATCTTGAACGGGTGTCCCCGACGCGGGCGATTTACGCTGCGCTGTTGACCCCACAAGGAAAATATCTGCACGATTTCTTCATTGCCGAGCTAGCTGGCGCCTTTTATCTCGATTGTGAAGCTGCCCGGATTGATGATCTATACAAGCGCTTACGCATGTATAAGCTCCATGCTAAAATCGACATAGGAATCGTCGATGATCTAATCGTGGCGGTGCTATTTGGTGAGTATGCACCTGCGGCACTGGGTGTTGGACCTGATAATGGGAGTGCGGCAGAAAAATCCGGTGGTATCGTCTACATAGATCCACGCCTCCGCGATATTGGTGCCCGAGCGATGATGCCAGCAGAAACTTTAAACTCCACTTTGAGCGAACTTGGGTTCAAGGCAGCAGCTTTTGCTGACTACGAGCACTTACGTCTTTCCCTAGGCCTGCCGGACGGTAGCCGTGACCTCGAAGTTGATAAATCGATCCTGCTTGAAAATGGCTTCGAAGAACTGCACGGGGTCGATTTCCATAAAGGCTGCTATATAGGTCAGGAATTAACCGCACGCACCAAACATCGCGGCTTGGTTAAAAAGCGCCTCATTCCGGTAAACTTTGATGGCGATGCCCCCGTCGCCGGCACTGAGATTACGCAAGATGGTAAAAACGCCGGCGAGATACGCTCCACAGCAGGGGGGCAAGGATTAGCCCTGGTCCGCTTGGACTCACTGTCAAGTTCAGTACCGCTAATGGTTGGGGATATTCCGGTGACGCCCAACAAGCCGCAATGGGCTAATTTCTAAATGAACAAATCGGATGGACCAGAGACAGTTGGACGACCTTCTATTTTGAAACCGGTGGCGCGCAATTACGATCGTGCGTTGAAACATTTTGGCCTCAAACACAAAGCTGTCGCCTGACGTGACCGGGAACGCCAGTAACGCCACTTTCAAATCTTTGTTGGATTGCTGGCCTACGACACCGATCTCGATGATGTAACCATCAAAGATCTCAGCTGCGCTATGGTGCCATGTTCGACACCTTTAAAGAGCTGCCGCAATTCTCGGACGGCACTTATTTCGGCTACGACATTAGCGAGGCCATGATTAAGGTCGCCAAACAACAGATCACTGACCCCCGCGCACCGTTCATCAACAGCCATCAGGCGACGGAATTGGCGGATTATTCGTTTGTCTCCGGAACCTACAATATGAAGATGGATGCGCCTGACTGACCTGTTCCATCCTAATGAGTTCGCTATTTTTGTCCGGGAGTAATTTTAGCTAATCATCGCCAGGAATTTCGGTTAATTATCAACTGTTGAGTAATTCACATAAATTCACATCTTCGTTAATTCCAGACTGTTGTTAAATTATATTAATACCACAAAATGGCTAAAATCGGCGGTAACATAGTTAATTTTCGATTGTCGTTAAATTCAAAGGTATTCACAACTTCGTTAATTTATCAACAGTCGATTAATTATTTATCATCGTCAGGAGTTTCTGGGTCATCGGACTGTCCGGCTTGCAGAGCTCCATCGGCACATTGAAGTGGTTGAGCCCGGTGCATTCGAGATACTCTGCCGGCCAGCCTTTACTTAGCCAGAGCTCGGTGAAGTCCTGGCTTTGCCGTTTGAACTCGTCAGTTTCCTCCCCGCCAACAGCGACAATAAGCGGGCAGCCTGTATCAGGTAGATTGCGATCCGGACTGTTGCGCAAGCCATCCTCCAAACTCATCCGCATCCAGTCATTGACGAAACATTGAGTGATCGGCTCCATATCCAGCAACCCGCTGATCGGCAACCCGCCTTTGACCATATCAGTTGGTAAGCCGAGATCTTCCTGCCAGCCGCCGGCAACCACCATACCGGTCAAATGCCCGCCCGCCGACGAGCCACCGACATAGATGCGGTTGGGATCAATGCCGTGCGTGGCCCCGTTTTTATATAACCATTCGACTGAGCGTCGGCATTCGGCAACAATCTGATCAATATTTGCCGGCGGCACCAGTGTGTAATTGATCGCCGCCACGGCAACGCCTTCGTTCACCAGATTAGGCGCCATAAAGCTGGATTCGTTTTTTGATAACATCCGCCAATAGCCACCATGAATAAAAACAAACAGCGGCGCATCTGACTTGCCCGGCACAGGAAACAGATCGAGGGTCTCTTCATCACCCGGGCCAAACTGAATATCAGCGGCGTAATCCAACGCGATCTTAGCTTCGGTACTGCCATCGGCGTAGGCTTCCAAAAACGGATCAAGTGACGGCACGGTCCCCGTCGCCCGATATTGCGTATCCAGCTCTTC
>CAJWIB010000077.1 GCA_913041095.1 uncultured Rhodospirillaceae bacterium
TAACCGTATCATCCCAATCAACCAGTCCCCGGGTCACCATACCTTTTTCCCGGTCATCCGGACCATAACCCAATTCAACCCCGCGTTCAGCGCGATCAAACAAAGCCGGAGCGATAGCCAAATAACCCTCGGTGGCAAAGCCGTCAGCAACGTCACGGATGTGCTCGTTGACGCCAAAAATTTCCTGGATGACGACAACGCCGCCTTTTGGCGTGCCGTCCGGCACAGCTTTATAGGCACTCAAAATATGACCATCGCTGGCCGTTAGTTTGATAATTTCTCCCATGATGACTTTTCCCCTAAAAATTGGTTATTGTTGGTACAAAGATGCCGGGGTGAAAGGGGGGAGTCAATTCATTGATAAGAGATAATAACGCCAGACGGTCTGTAAGCCGGGTTCTGTACGCTCTCACCCGAAGATGAGAGGTGATGACCATTCATCTGGGACTTTCGTTACCGAACGCCTCATGCGACCGACCCGGATAACGGCGCGAAAACCCGCCTACTCCTAAAAGTGTGTCATCCCTATTTGGTCTTGCTCCCGGTGGGGTTTACCCTGCCATTGACGTTACCGCCAACGCGGTGCGCTCTTACCGCACCCTTTCACCCTTACCCACCTCTGCCGAGGCTTCGGTGGGCGGTTTGCTTTCTGTGGCACTTTCCCTGAAGTCGCCTCCGCCGGGCGTTACCCGGCACCGTGTTTCCGTGGAGCCCGGACTTTCCTCTATTCAAACCCACAAGCCTGAACAACGGCCATCCGACCGTCTGGCACTAGGGATTATAGCCCATATTGAAGCTTTTCGGGAAGTGAAAATATGGAAAAAGAATGTCCCTAGCTGGCTAAAGCCCGATTACGTCCGGATTCTTTAGCATGGTAAAGATGTTCATCGGCGATCTTAATTAAACCTTTATACCCAATTTTCTCGTCAGGCGGCATGGCGGTTGCAACACCAACACTGACTGTAACTACTTCATATTTTGGCTAGTGAGAATGAACGATGGCGAGATTTTTAACATTTTCTCGCACCCGTTCGGCCATATCCAATGCAGGGTCTTTTGGCGTATCCGGCAAGACAACACAAAATTCTTCGCCGCCATACCGTGCGACTAAATCGGAAGGGCGCTGCGGGCTAGCCGCTATGGCGTTGGCGACATGGCGCAGACAGTCATCACCCGCCTGATGGCCATAGGTATCATTGAAACTTTTAAAATTGTCGATATCTATCATCATAAGTGAAATAGCGTACTTATTTCGTGCCGCCCGCCGCCATTCGGTTTCGAGATACTCTTCGAGGCGGCGGCGATTGGCGATACCCGTTAACGCATCAATTGCCGAGAGATTTTCCAACTCATCGCGCTGGCGCTTTTGGGTCAGATGATTTTTAACCCGAGCTTTGATGATCCGCGGCACGATAGGTTTAGCAATATAATCAATGGCTCCAAGTTCCAACCCCATCGCTTCATTTATAGAATCATTTTTGATCGTCAGAAAAATAATCGGGATAGCTGCCGTTTCGGGATTAGCCTGAAGTTGACGGCAGGTTTCATAACCATCCATATCGGGCATTCTTATATTTAGCAAAATAAGATCGGGTAATTCAGATTGTGCGATAGTAATACCTTCCTCGCCGGTTTCAGCACTAATTACGGAAAGTTCCTGATCAAATAAAATGCCAATTTTTTCAGTAAAGATGGCATCGTCATCAATGACTAATATTTTACCCGAATTTTGGTCTGTCATTGTCTACCCAATTCATTTTCACGAGTATTATCCTGCTGGTTTATAATTTTCATCAACTTTACCGATAATCATTTAGCAGCAGAAAGTTTTTATATTATAGTTACTTAATAGTTTTGCCATAACTCTTAAATGGGTTTCAGACCACAAGACCCCAAACTTATATTGGGTGTTTGGTAAATTTTCGCGGAATGTTGAATTGGCCCGATAAACGTTGGGGGTCTTGCCTCAACGATCAGACTAATTGATTGCCTATTTGTCTTCGAGAGCAAGTAATTGGCACAGTATATTCTCGGTTTCTGTATCCGCAACACCGTCACAATTTGAGGGGCGAAAATGGCGCTGGAAAGCACCTATTGCGGCGGCTAAATCGGTTATGTCATAGCCATATTGTTCCAGTGCCAAGCCGAAATCGGATGCCAGTTTGTCTGGCGGGCCACTCCCCGGCCAGAGACCAATTCCCTGATTAGCCAAATCGGCCCAATCGAACAATTCGCCCGGGTCTTGTTTGCGGATGGGGGCAATGTCCGAATGACCCACCACATCTCGTGCGGCTATGGCGTGGCGGGCAATAATTTCTTGGGTGAGAGGTATCAGTATTGTCATTTGAGCGCTGGTAAACGGCAGGTAGCCGAATTCGTGTCCTGGATTGACCAGTTCAATGCCAATCGACCGGTCATTGATATTGGTATTTCCCCGCCAGGCTGCAACACCGGCATGCCAGGCGCGATGCTCTTCTAAGACAAGCTGATACAGGGAGCCATCCTCATCGATCACATAATGCGCACTTACCTCAGCAGCGGGATCACTCAGCCGTGCTAAGGCATCATCCGCGGTCGGCATACCAGTATAGTGCAGAACCAGCATATCAATTGCTGTGCCGGTCGGACGTTCATTAAAATTAGGCGAGGGGCGCTTGATCATGTCTCTCACTCGGTTTGGCCGAGGGTTTAGCCAGACTTCTCATTTGAACTATCATAACCCCGCTAAGGATGAGCACGGTACCAATAATCGTTATTGTCGTCATACTTTCACCGAGTAAAATAACGGCCGACGCAATGCCGAATAAAGGCGCCAAAAAACCAAAGGGGATAATTTTGTTTACCGTATACTTGCCGATTAAATGATACCATAATCCATAGCCAATGATTGAGGCGCCGATGGCGGTAAAAAAAACCGCTCCCCAAGCAGATATCGAGGCCTCCATAGCAGCAGAAATTTGCCCGGTCTCCAGTAAAACCGACGCCAGATAGAGCTGTGGCGCAGCCAGTAAAGTCATCCAAGCCGATAACGATATAGCATCATAATCGGCCATGCGCCTGATCTGAATTGAGGCGATTCCCCAGGCAATAATGGAAATAAGTACGATCATCAGGTAAAAGAGATTAGAGCTGGATTGTGGCGCCCCGGCAATGAGAACGGCACCGGAAAAGGCGATGCCAATACCTACCCAGCGTCGCCAGCCAAAGTCTTCACCTAAGAAAATTCTGGCAAAAATAAGGCTGAACGGTACCCCAAGCTGAAAAATAATAGCGACTAATGAAGCATCGACACGCTCGAAGCCGATAAAGATTAAACCAAAGTGTAACAATCCCATGGTGAAGGAAAAAAGCAGCACAGCCGGAAAATATTTTCCCGGCGCTTTGGCGAACCAGATTAAAATACTGGCAACGATGGTAAAACGCAGTGCGACCATAAACAGTGGCGGAAATTCGGCGACGCCGATTTTGACGGCGACATAATTCACACCCAAAATAAAGGTGCTCAGCAAAATCAGAAAATAATCAGTGATTTTCATATTTGTTTAGAGCGAGCGCTCTTTACTGATTTGATCATAGGCTGCATTGATACTGGCCATTTTTTCATTGGCGACATCAATAAACTCCTGTGGCAAGCCTTGGGCGATCAGCGTGTCGGGATGATTTTCCCGGCTTAAATTACGATAGGTTTTCTTAATTTCATCATCACCGGTATCTCGGGTAACGCCTAATATTTGATAGGGGTCGGCGCTATCCGATCCCATATGAGCCGCCTGGATACGGTTAAAATCATTTTGATTGAGACCAAAGGCGTGGGCGACTTTTTCAAGAAATTTTAGTTCGTTTGGATGGACGACGCCATCGGCCAGGGCAATTTGAAACAAGCCGCCCAACAGACTTTCGCGAACGGCTAGGTCATGGGCGAACATCTCACCAATTTGCTCGGCATAAGGTTCAAACCCTTCGGCATCACGCCGCGCTTCATCAAATAGACACCCGACATCACGCATTTCACTTTCAGGTATCTCAAATATCCGTTTGAAGGCTTCAACTTCATCGCGCGTAACCTGACCATCCGCTTTGGCCATTTTTGCTGATAAAACGATCACCGCGACGGTAAAAGCGGTTTGCCGCACTTGCAGGGATTCGGGCTCGCCTCCGGCATATTTCTGCGCCCGAGAGCGGTCAACGGCATGGCCAAAAACCGTACCCAAAATAGCGCCAAGCGGTCCGCCGAGCGCAAAACCGGCGACGCCGCCGATAACTTTACCCCAAATGCTCATAATGTTTATTTCCTTATAATGTATCGGTGGGTGTCGCGTTAGGGTGTTGCTAATCTTCTCTGGATATATTTAGTCATCCGCGCGGAAACCGCACGCCTTTTTTGGATTTCTGTTCGCCTTTTTTGGATTTATTATGAACGATATCGATCATATTTTAGAGAAACTGCCTTATCGCACCAGCGTGCCAACGAACTGGCAAAGGCGGCTTAAATATATCACAGAGTGCTGACAATTGAGCCCTTTCCCTTTGGTGGTGGCACGGTGAGTTACGAAGCACTCTGGATGGGTGTACCGATTGTGACTTTGGCGGGAGAGGTGTTTATGGGAAGGCTCACCGGTTCTCTGCTGCATCGGCTGGGTCTGAATAACTGCGTTACCAGTTCAGGGGAAGATTATGTTACGGCAGCAAAGCAATTGCCGATGATCTTAAGGCCTTGGTAGATACACGCCAGGGATTAAGGATACGCGCTATAGAAACCATTGCTGTTATTGATTTTGATCAATGATAGGCCCACCCTGTCCGCCTAGCATCCATAAGCGCAGTGAAAGACAGCGGAATTCTACTCAGCCGCCTTCTACTCGCTGGTTGCATGGGGAGGATTTAATAATGGATATGGCGATTGAAGGTCTTGCCGAGGAACATCAGATTCTTTGGCAGAGCGTGCATGATTTTGTCAACGACGTTATCAAGCCCTTTATCAAGGAAGATCCGGATCGGGAATGGAACGCCGCGCCTGAGGACCGGGTGCCGCGGAAAATTTTTGAAGCCGTCGACAAACTCGGCATTCGCTGCATTGGCGTGCCGGAAAAATTTGGCGGTGTTGAAGTTGATCCCACTATTGAATCGCTGGTGTGCACGCTGGTCGCCATGGAATTAGCACGGGGTGACTGCGGTTTGGCAGACAAATTAATTCAAACCTGGAAATTGTCGGTGTTAATACGCACCTATGCGTCAGAACGTATTCAAGAGGAATGGTTTCCGGAAATCGTCGCCGATCCAACTTTTTTAATGGGCCATGCGGTATCGGAACCTCGCGGCTCATCTGATCGCTGGTTACCTTACAATGTACCTGAATCCAATATGGACACTAAAGCGGTTTTTGATAATGGCGAATGGGTGTTGAACGGAGTTAAGCACTTCATCACCAATGGCTATGACGGCAATTTATTTATTGTTTACGCCAACACCAATTCCGATGTCGGTGTCCTCGAAGGCACGTCAAGTTTTGTCGTCCCCCGGGATACGCCCGGCGTCAGCATCGCCCGCTGCAACGAGACCATCGGCGCCCGGCTGATGAACAATGGTGAAATAGTGCTCGAAGATGTGCACCTGCCCGAGGATCATTTGTTGGTCAAGGACGATGGCTTGCCAAAAGCTGAAATTGTTTTCTACCGGCTCGGCAAACTCTTACAGGCAGCCAAGAATATCGGTGTTGGCCAGGACGCTTTTGATACCACGGCAGCATGGGTTCAGGAGCACGTCCAGGGCGGCAAAATATTAATCAAGCATCAGGCGGTCGCCGCCAGGGTCGCCGATATGAAGATCAAGCTGGAAGCCGTGCGGTCGTTTCTGTTTCGCGTGGCCTATGCGCTTGACCGGGATGATCCGGAAGCCCTCAATTTGTGCAACATGCTGAAAGTGTTCGCAGCCAATGAAGTTATTCACATCTGCCGCCAAGGGCTCGAACTCCATGGCGGCTATGGCTCGATGATGGAAATGGGTTATGAAAAGCTGATGCGTGATGCGCTGATGTTCCCGCATATGGACGGCAGCGAAGATCTCTGTGCCTTCCGCATTATAAAAAAAATGTTCCCGGATACCGCCGGCACCTATGCCGGTGGGGATTAGCTCAAGCTAACGTGTGGCGGTGACGTCGATCTGAAATAAGGTGTCGGGCCGGGTGATTTCCGGGAGTTGAACGAACGTGCTGACCGGTGGATTGGCAACCAGATGGAGTGCGTGCCGTTCGTAATATTCAATCTCCACTTTACGCATTTTCGGATAATCTTCGATATGCCGCAGCATCATCAAGGTCTTGACGATTTTGTCCATTGAACTACCCGCGACTTCGAGATTAGTCCGGACTTTATCGAGGGCAGCGTTAATCTGTTGCTCGACGGTGCCGGTATCCGCGCTGTCACAGCCGGACAGGAACACCAGGTTGCCAGCGGACACTGTCGCAGATGCATCCTTATCACCCGGAGTAAATGTTACCTGCCAATTTAGGTCTTTATCATCGGCGACGCCAATCGCTTCAACTTCGACCAGAAATTCTGGGCGCGGCAATTCGTCAACGATAATGGTGGTGCTGGCCGGTAAGTTATTGCCAATATCTGGCACATGACGTTGATAAAATGCTCGCTCGACGTCACGGTAGCGCGCCAGTTCGTTTAAATCTTTAAGAAACACATTTGTTTTGACCACACTTGCCAGTGAACCGCCGGTCTCCTCCATGCCAATTTTGATTTTCTCGAGCACGATTTCACTTTGCTCGGTGAAATCCATGGTTTCCACTTTAACCGTGTTATGGTCGAGCGCTTGACAGCCCGAAACAATAACCAGATTGCCAACCACCTGGGTGCGGGCGAATTTGGCGTGTTCCTTGGGCACATGGGGGTAGGCCAATTCCTTGCCGCCCCAAAATTCAGGATAATAAGTAACGCCCCAGTCGGGCGCGTCGCGGTCGAGGGCGGCGATAACTTCATATTCGACCAGATATTCCGGACGGGCCAGTTCGGGTATCACCATCAGCGTTGCCGCCGGTGGCTGCTCGATCAACAGGGGGGCGTATTGTTCATAATATTCTGTTTCCGCTTTACGCACGGCTTGGTAGTCATCCAGGCTGCGTACCAGGAAAAATGTTTTGACGATATTTGCCATCGAGCTGCCGGCGGCTTCCAAAGCCTTCCTGGCTTTTTCGAGCGCGACGCCAACCTGATCACCCGCATTGTCCGGTGCCGGCTGACCGGAAAGCGTATCCTGGCCACTGCAGCCAGAGACGAATAGGAGATTGCCGATGGCAATGCTTTGGGCGAACTTTGGGTGCTCCTTCGGCACTTCCGGATAGGCCAGCCGTTTACCTTCCCAATAGGCCGGATTATATTTGATGCTCCAATCCATCTTTTTCCCTCCGTTTAATTTAGGTACTTATTACAGCTGTGTGGTCACTTTCTTGACGCTGATTACTAGTGCGCCGCGGGCCCAGGGAAAGAGGTCTTTAACCTCATCTACGATGGCTCCGGTCGTGACTATTTCACCGGTGCCGGTAATTTTGCAGCCCTGGCCGGGTGTCCGGGAGCCGTGCACTTGGCGCGAAGCGATGAGCAGCGTCACCCGGTTATCGAGGCTCAGATTCTTCTCCGTTTGATGATAGCTACCGGCTGGCATGACGATGGTTTCATCCCGCAGTCCCAGTTTGCGGACATAGTCGCCCCAATTGCCAACCACATGCGGACCGTCCTCACCCTTGGTGGTGATGGCAATAAACTCGGTGGTTTCCCACAATTCGTAATAGACATCGTCGAATTTAGCCATAATGAATTCCCCCCAAACAATTATTTAAAGAGAGCATAACCGACGTTGCGGTAAAAGACAGCACTACTCTGCACTTAAAATTAAATCTTGATGAGGGTGCGACAGCGAGGGCCTAAAAAGATTTTTCAAATGGTAATTAATTACACCAAAATAACACTTGATTATCACTAATATTGGAGAAATAAATGGTTAGGACAAATTGTGTCCCCCGTCAGTGTCTATGGCACTAGCTTGTAGTATTTGATAAGAGAGAGTTTCTGGCTCATCGTAACCAGATAGGAGTTATGAATGAGACAGAATATCAGAAGTGATTGAGAGAGTAATGAACGCTCAACCTGTTGATCTCAAGCTGCTTGAAATTCTGGTCTGTCCGGTCACCAAAGGACCGCTCCGCTATGATGCCGAAAACCAGGAGCTGATAAGCGACCAGGCTAAGCTTGCTTTTCCTATTCGCGATGGCATTCCGATTATGCTTGCCGATGAAGCCAGAGAGCTGGATTAGAGAACAAAATCTACAACGCCTCACCTTTTAGCAAGCGCGGCAGATTGCCGGTCGACCCCATGGCATGGCGCATAAATACTTTTTTGAGGGGCCCGGCTTTATTGACGGCAGCGAGACCGATGTTCCTTGCCAGCTTGAGCAGCGCAATATCGTTGGAAAATAAGCGATTAAGCCCGTTGGTCATCGCCAGCATGAGCGTATTATCAAAGCGCCGCCACTGTTCATAGTCGTCGAGCACGCTGGCCGTACCGATATCGAGACCCAGCCGCCTGGCATCGGTGAGCACTTCCGCTAACGCCGCTACATCCCGTAATCCCATATTAAGCCCCTGACCGGCAATTGGATGCATGCCGTGCGACGCATCACCAACCAAGACCATACGTTCGGCAATACTGGTTTCGGCATATTGCAGGGTCAACGGATAGGTCCAGCGCGGCCCGATAAATTTTACTTTGCCCAAAAAATCACCAAAGCGTTGGTTGAATTCCTTGGCAAAATCTTTTTCCGGCAGCGCCATGATACTTTCAACCAGCTCATCCTTTTCAGTCCAGACAATGGAGGAGCGATTATTTTGCCCGGCCTCACCCGGCAGCGGCAAAATGGCAAACGGACCCGCCGGCAGGAAATGCTCATGGGCGACATTGTGATGGGAAATTTCGTGGTCAACCGTCAGCACGATCCCGGTTTGATGGTAAGACCAACTCGTGAGTTTGATGCCGGCGTCTTGGCGGATTTGCGATTGCCTGCCATCAGCGCCAACCAGTAAGCCGGCTTTAATGCGGCGGCCATCTGATAGCTCAGCCCACACTCCTTCCGGTTCGTAAGCGACACTTTTAAGCTCAATTGGTGCAATGTAAGTTGCCATTTCTAATTCTTTAAGTCGGGCAAAGACCGCTTGGCGAAAATGACGGTTCTCAACCATATAGCCAAACGCATCCTCACCGATATCTTCATGATCGTAATGGAGAAACAGCCGGGACTCACCGTCAGCGACGCGGATATCCAATATCGGCGCAAAATTCTTCCCTAAATGCCGCCACATGCCAATCTGGTCGAGCATTTTCTTCGGTGCCTCCGCGATGGCTGAGGCGCGGCCGTCAAACTCACTTGCTGTTTGGGCAGATTGTTTGACGCAATCAAGGGTTACGACATTAAATCCGGTGCCGGCCAGAGCGCAGGCGAGGCTGCACCCTGCCATACCGCCACCGACAATTAAAACATCGGCCAACAAGTCGAAA
>CAJWIB010000078.1 GCA_913041095.1 uncultured Rhodospirillaceae bacterium
AAACCAAAGATATGTGCCAAAAAGTCAGCGCTGCGGTCAATGCCAAGCGCGACCCCAACTTTTTATTAATGGTGCGCACCGACGCCAAAGCATCGGAAGGCATTGAGGTGGCGATTGAACGCTCAAAGGCTTATATAGATGCCGGTGCGGAAGCGATCTTTCCGGAAGCCCTTAATACTCCGGAAGAATATGAGGCGTTCCGCGCGGCTATCGACGTGCCCCTGCTCGCCAATATGACCGAGTTCGGCAAAACGCCGCTATATTCCAAACAGCAGCTTATTGATTTCGGCTACAATATCGCGATCTATCCGGTTTCCTCTTTACGCCTTGCCATGGGTGCAATAGAGAGCGCTTATGCGGCTCTCAAGGAAGAGGGTTCGCTCGAAAACCAGGTTGATAAAATGCAGACGCGCAAGCGTTTATACGAAGTCATAAAATACGAAGGCTACAATCAATTTGATCAAAACTTACACAATTTCAAACTCTAAACCTTGATTAGGAAGAATTTATTATGGCCAAAGCAGTCAAAAAGATAGTTAAGAAGACAGCAAAAAAACCAGCTAAAAAAGCAACCAAAAAAGCTGCTGAACCTGATATCCGCAAAGGTCTGGTCGGAGTTATAGCTGATACCACAGCTGTCTCGAAGGTCATGCCGGAAACTAATTCACTGACCTATCGCGGCTATGCGGTACAGGATTTGGCCGCCTCTTGTTCTTTCGAAGAAGTCGCCTATCTTTTGCTTAATGGCGATCTGCCGAACCGCAAACAACTCAACGCCTTCAAAAAGAAAGAGCGTTCCCTACGTAAACTTTCTTCCAGCCATATCTCAGTGATTTCAAAATTCCCACGAAAAGCCCACCCGATGGACACCATCCGCACCGCTGTCAGCTATCTCGGAACGACGGAAGTTGCCTGGGGTGGTGAGCCGGCCAAAGCCGATATGGAACGCGCGATTAATATACTGGCAAAAATTCCGACCATGATCGCCACTGATTTCCGCTTTCGCAACGGCCAACGCCGGATTGCACCAAAGACTAATCTCTCGATGGCAGAAAATTTTTACCACATGTGTTTCGGCAAAATACCGCCAAAAGTTGTCGCTAAAGCCTTTGATGTCTCGCTCATTCTTTATGCCGAGCACAGCTTTAACGCCTCAACCTTCACCAGCCGGATAATTACCTCGACGCGGTCGGACATCTATTCTGCCGTTGCAGGCGGCATCGGGGCGCTGAAAGGCCCGCTCCACGGCGGCGCCAACGAGGCCGTGATGGATATGATGAAAGCGATCCGCACCCCCGCCCGCGCCGAGGCCTGGATCAGAGATGCCATCGCCAAGAAGAAGCTCATCATGGGTTTTGGCCATCGGGTCTATAAACACGGTGACAGCCGTGTTCCTACCATGAAGTCCTGTCTTAAAGACCTTACCAAATGGTCAGGCGACACCAAATGGCTGGAGATTTATAACATCCTCGCCGATATTTTCGTCAATGAGAAAGGCATCCATCCGAATTTGGATTTCCCCTCGGGCCCGGCTTATTACCTGATGGGTTTCCCGATCAATCTTTACACCTCACTCTTTGTCATGGCGCGCATTACCGGCTGGTCTGCTCATATCCTCGAACAGAACGCCAGCAATGCCCTTATCCGGCCCCTCAGCGCCTATTCCGGCCGCACCCAACGCAAAGTCCCGGCGATTGGTAAAAGGAAGTAGGAGAACGGGGACATCGTCTAAATTCCCTCTCCCCTTGTAGGAGAGGGTTGGGTGAGGGGGCTTATTAAATTCACCCTCCCCTTGATCCAAACTCTGTGTTTTAAAATTTATTTCAGCCTCAGCACGTGCTTGTGGTCTTTGGCATAGAGGCGGCTGTCGATGAAATCATCATCACCGAAGACATGACCGACCATGATCAGCGCCGTGCGGGTGATTTTGGCCTCACGCACTTTGGCGCGAATATTGGCAAGGGTGCCGGAAATGATTTGCTGATCCGGCCAGCTCACCCGGTAGATAACATAGACCGGACAGTCTTCGCCGTAATGGGGCACGAGATCAGCGATGACTTTTTTAAGATTACGTACTGAGAGATGAATAGCGAGGGTTGGCGTCGAGGCTGCCAAATTCGCCAGCTCCTCACCCTTGGGCATGGCCGAGGCTTTGCCATCGGTGCGGGTTAGAATAATCGTTTGCGAGACTTCAGGCAGGGTCAGTTCCCGGTTGAGCGCCGCGGCGGCGGCGGCAAAAGCCGGTACGCCTGGTGTCACATCATAATCGATGCAGAGCGCATCCAAGCGCCGCATCTGCTCGGCGATAGCGCCATAGATTGAGGGGTCTCCCGAATGCACCCGGGCGACGTCCTGGCCTTTACTATGAGCTTCCTCAATTTTCTCGATGATTTGGTCGAGATGCAGAGGGGCCGTGTCAATAACTTCCGCGCCCTCCGGGGCAGCCGCAACCACTTCTGGCGGCACCAGCGAACCGGCATACAAACACACAGGGCAGAATTTAATCAGATTAAGCCCCCGGACCGTGATCAGATCCGGCGCTCCCGGGCCCGCGCCAATAAAATGGATAGTCATTAAAAACTCTCCCTTTTATCGCCGTAACCCCGTGGTGTGTAAACCGAAGTGCCGCCATCACCGCGCTCAAAGGCGCGGGTTTCACTGCTGCCAATCAGCACCAGCGTCAGCATGTCGACTTTATCAGCTTTAAGATCGCCCAAGGTGATCACCTCAACTTTCTCTTCCGAACGCCCTAGATTGCGCGCCAATACCACTGGCGTATCTTGAGGCCGGGAGGTCAGCACGATATCCCGGGCGATGCCCAATTGCTCCCGGCGTTTTTTGGAAACCGGGTTATAGAGCACGATAACAAAATCCCCTTCAGCAGCGGCGCGCAAGCGTTGCTCGATCACTTCCCAGGGTGTCAGCAAATCCGACAGCGAGACCGTACAAAAATCATGACCCAACGGCGCACCGATTTTAGCGGCGGCCGCTTGCAGGGCGGAAATCCCTGGCACCACATGGGTTTCAAGACGCTGCCAGGCGGGCTGAATTTCACCATTGGCGCCATGCTCGATCAATTCAAACACCAAACTCGCCATGGCATAAATGCCAGCATCACCGCTGGAAACCAACGCGACTTCTTTACCGCTGGCCGCTAAGTTCAACGCTTCGGCAACCCGGTTGCGTTCATCGCCAAGCGCGTAATCGTGACGGGTTTTGCCATCCATCAACGGCCCGAGCAGATCCAGATATAGCTTATAGCCGACAATATCAGTGGCGCGAGCAATTTCATTGGTGGCCTCCGGAGCCCGCCAATCATTGGTGCCGGGCCCAATGCCGATGACACTCAGCCGGCCACAGCCGCGCCCAACGGTTTCCGGATCAATAATTGAGGGTGATAACGCTACCGAACAGGTCATGCCATTGCGTTTTTGTTTTAGCACAATCAGCTCGGCATCGGGTCCAGCTGCCGCCAAGGCAGCGGCCTCCGATACACTATGAGTACCGATGGTTTCAAAGACATAAGTAGACGGATCAGTGACTCGGGGCGTTTCTTCATCAAGCCGAGCCGCATCGAACAATCGTACCGGCACGTTACCGAGCCGCGCCATTTCCTTAATTGCCGCCTCGTCTTCCTTGAGATCAATCGTTGCAATACAGGCGATAGCGTGTTTGCCGAGATCGTGTTCTTTGAAGACATCAAACAGAAATGTAGCGAGATCTTCTGAGGCAACGCCCCGCTCACAGCCAATACCCAGAGCCAAAGTGCTAGACGATAATATTAAGTCATTAGTTTTTTCCGGCAGGCGGGCATGGGTCAGCCGGATGCAATTCTCGGCATCATCCGCGAACGTCAGCCCCGAGCCCATGAGCCAACTTTTATCAACACCGTCACCGGTTTCATCCTGTAGGCGCACAGGATCGCCATTTAACAAAGCCGCCATCACAGGCTTGGCGTTGTCGCGATTGGCCACCCGCCAGCCCTCAGGCGGATCATCCAACGCGATACCAAAACGAGTGTCGCCGGCAGTGGTGATCGCCGCCGTGCCACCAAGTGTATCGGCAATTTTGCGCGCGAGCTTGTTCGCCCCCTGATGCCCGCCCAACAGAGGCACAACGTTTATGCCATCCTCTGAAACCACCAGCACCGGCGGCTCATCTAACTTGTCCTCCACGGTGGGTCCAAGGGCGCGAACAACAATGCCAGCTGACATGATCGCGACAAAGGGCCGCCCTGCTGAGAACAATCTCCGTAAATGATTGGACGTATCCTCAAACGGAATATCGGCTTCTGTGACCCGGGATTTCAGCCCATGGACTTCGGCATCGGGCACCACGGATATCAAGCGCCGAGCCAACGCCGCGCCAGTTTCGTTTAAGACAACAAAGACAACACCAAAACTCACAGGTTCAAAATCTCCCCGCTGCGGCGGACGATAATCATCGAGAAATAAGGGGCACTTTCATCATCAAGATCACAAAGCGGCACGATCCGCTGACTTTCCATGGTGGCGCGCTCGATATAATAGGCCTCACCGGTCGCACCGATTTTTTTCAAAACATTTTTAATTTTGCCTAAATGACGACCAACTTTGATGATCGCGGCGGTATTGGCTGCCATTAATTGTTGCTCCATCGCCGCTGCATCAATCGTGCCCGGGATAACCGAGACCACATCATTGCGCGCCGCTAAGGGAAGTGCTAACTCCGCCGAACATGCCGCCAATGACGTCACGCCAGGGATGACTTGTACCGGGTAGCTCTCTGACAAACGCACAAATAAATACATGAAAGAACCATAGAAAAATGGGTCCCCTTCGCAGAGCACGGCGACAGTTTTGCCGGACTCAACGGCGGCGCTGATCTCACTTGCACCTTTATCATAAACATTCTGCGCCGGGTAACGCTCAGTTACCATCGGCGTTGATATGATAATTTCTTCCTGGTTTCCGCTCATATGCGGGGTTGCAATGGCGCGCACCAGACTATCGCCATTTGCGGGCGCCGGGTAAGCCACCACATCGGCGGCTTGTAATATCCCGAGAGCTTTTAGAGTAATAAGTTCAGGGTCGCCCGGACCAATGCCAAGCCCCCAAATTTTAACGTTTTCATTCATGATTTCAGTAGTCGTAGTTGGGTTACAGGTTTGAGCGGCTGCCAGCCGGTAAAACGGCCCATTTCATGGGCGCGTGATATATCGATTTTGACTAGCTCGTATTTTGTTTGGTCATTGGCATAAAGTTCCGCAGCTTCTATCAAACGGCGTTCACCTTCAAAAGTCACCGCATTGGCAACCAAGCGGCCACCGGGTTTGAGGTTCTGCCAGCAATATGAGAGCAAGCCACTCGAGGTCAAGCCGCCGCCGATAAAGACCGCATCCGGTGCCGGCAGGCCAGTAATCTCGTTGAGCGCCTCACCAAAAACGACTTTCAGTTCCGGCACGCCGAGCGCCAGGGCGTTGGTGTTGATCATACCGAGACGATCCATGTTTTTCTCAATGGCGAAGGCTTTGGTATTGCGGGCACCTCTCAGCCATTCGATGGCGATCGAACCGCAGCCGGCACCAATATCCCATAGCATCTGACCTGGCATGGGTGCCAGCGCCGATAGTGTAACTGACCTCACTTCACGCTTGGTGAGCTGGCCGTCGTGCTGAAAGGCGTCGTCGGGCAGGCCGGGGGAACGCGGATAAACAACAGCATCTTCATCGGCGACGCATTCAATGGCAACGGTATTGAGATCAGGCACCCGGTCATGACTCCAATCCGATGCCAGATCCTCAAAGCGGGATTCTTGGTCGCCGCCGATATGCGCTAAAGCGCTAACCGGACTTTTACCAAAACCAGCTTGGCTAAGTAGCGCCGTGATTTGACCCGGTGTTTCACCATCATTTGTCAGTACGATCAAACGCGCTCCCGGGCTCAGGAAAGCCCGAACTCGCTCCACATCACGGCCATGAACCGTGAGGCAATCAACCGCGCTTAGCGGCCAAGCCATGCGGGCAGCGACATAGGAAAAAACCGAGGGTGACGGAATAACTTTAATCTCATCCGCACCGTACCGACTGCCGAGCGTCGCCCCAATGCCAAACCACATCGGATCACCCGTCGCAATCACCGTGACTTTTTGACCCTTATATTCATCAAGTTCAGCCAAACTATCTTCGAGCGGTGACTTCCAGACGTTTCCTTCTTTACTCACCAATTCCAAGTGCCGCTCGCCACCAAACAAGACATCTGCTTGATCAATGGCATCCCGCGCGTTTGAACCCAACCCCGCCAGGCCGTCCTCGCCAATGCCGACGATGGTCAGCCAGGCGCTCATGCCTCACCTTCCAGCAGAACCGCATTCACCGCAGCCGCGGCTAAGGCCGAGCCGCCTTTCCGGCCTTGCAATGTAATAAACGGAATACCCAGATTTTTCTCAATTAAATAAGCTTTGGATTCAGACGCACCGATGAACCCCACCGGAAAGGCAAAAATCACCGCCGGACGCGGACAGTCGGTATCTTCCAGCATATCAATCAAATGAAACAGCACCGTCGGCGCATTACCGATGGCGATAATGGCCCCCTCCAGATGGGGCCGCCACAGTTCAACCGCCGCCGCCGAACGTGTTGTCGCCAGAGAATGTGCCAGTTCCGGCACTGCATCGTCACGCAATGAGCACAAAACCTCGACACCTTGCGGCAAACGATCCTGATTAATTCCCGCCACCACCATATTCGTGTCGGCAATAACCGGTGCACCCTCGGCAAGAGCAGCGGATGACGCCCCGGCGACATCACCGTCCCAGGCAAGTTCTTCGACGATTTCCGGCATGGCTATCGCATGAACCAGTCGCAGCACGATCCTATGCAGGCTTTCGGGAAAATTGGACAAATCCACTTCGCGGGCGATTGCCGCAAATGATTCCCGGTAAATTTCTGCTGGATCGCGTAAATAGCTCATCGCCAAAGCTCAGCCTTGCTAAATTACTCGGCAGCAGCAGGATTGCGCTTGCCGGGTCCGTGCGGGTGATCAGCATGTGGATGAGGCGCGTGGCCATGGTCGTGAGAATGCCCATCATCATGCGAATGGTCGTGCGAATAAGGTTCGGCGTCACCAGTGCCGATCCCTTCAACATGGTGGTGATGGCTTTCCTGTGGCAAACCGTGGTGGTCTTCGAAACCAACAATCTGTTCCCGGTATTTACACATCAGGCAATTCATATTGTTGTCACCGCTCATGATGCCGCGTACGCGTTCTTCGAAGGTATCGATGACACTATCGTGGTCGTTGAGGTAGCCCGCTTTAACAAACTCAATATCCAGAAATTTCGCTGCGATTTCATCAGCAATCGAATAAATGCGACCAACCAAAACACCGGTGAACAGAAAATACGGGAAAACGATAATGCGTTTATAGCCGAGCTTGGCAGCGTGTTCAAGGCCGGGTGCGACCAGCGGGAAAGTAACACCGGAATAGCAAACCTCGCCCCAGCCATAGCCCATGCCTTCCCACAGCATACGGCAGATTTTGTTGATGTTGCTGTTGGCATCGGGGTCGGAAGTGCCCCGGCCAACGACCATCAACAACGTGTCTTCGCGGGAAATATTGGTTTCGGCAGCGGCTTCAGCCTCGGCGATACGTCCCTCGGCGGCATAGAGCATTTTGGCATCGACATCCAGCGCCCGCGCATACTCGATCTTAAGGCCAATATCCATATGCTCAGATTCATATTGCTTCAAGACGGCAGCAATATCGTTTTTGACGTGACCCGCCGAAAACAACATGCCGGGCACCGCCAGGATATGATCAACGCCTTGTTTTAAAAGGCTATCCAAACCGTCGCGAATTATCGGTGTGGCGAATTCTAAAAAACCGTACTCGACCGGATAATCCGGAAAGCGGTCAGCAAGCTTTTTTTGTAGATTTGCGAACTGAGAAACTGCTTCTTCACTGCGGCTGCCATGCCCGCAAATCATTACGCCGGTTGTCGTCATTATTGTTCCTAACTGGTTATATTCTATTGTTTTTTTACTTCGTTTTAAATTGGGCGGATCATAGCTGATCAATCC
Source organism: uncultured Rhodospirillaceae bacterium (assembly GCA_913041095.1). Taxonomy (GTDB): domain Bacteria; phylum Pseudomonadota; class Alphaproteobacteria; order Rhodospirillales; family UBA2165; genus TMED23. Next base: position 8,060 of record CAJWIB010000078.1, read on the forward strand.
AACGAGCTAAAGGATTTAACGTAAATTTTTTTCTAACAATTGACGGTTTACAACCCCCCTGCTACCAGTTTCCTCATGCTTGGACTAACCATATTTCCGATTCTCTTGCTCGCCCTCATGATCGATGCGGTTTTTGGCGATCCTAAACCGCTCTATCGCATTGTACCGCACCCGGCACAGATGATGGGCTGGCTGATCGAGCAGCTTGACAAACAGCTTAATCTGGAAGAGGCGGATGATAAGTCAAAGCGGCTTAATGGCATGATTACCGTTATTATCGTCGTCGGTCTCGCGGGCGGAATTGGCTGGGGTTTGATTACTCTATTTTCGCTTATTCCCTATGGCTGGATTTTGGAAGCGATTTTATTGTCGACCATGATCGCGGGACGCAGTCTCTATGAGCATGTCGCCGCTGTCGCGAAAGCCCTCAAGGCTGAGAAAATTGTGGAAGCGCGCGAGGTAGCCAGCCAGATCGTTGGCCGGGATACCGAATTTCTCGACCGCCATGGTGTCGCCCGCGCCGCTATCGAATCCCTTTCAGAAAATTTTTCCGACGGTGTGCTGGCGCCGATCTTCTGGACAGCCCTGTTCGGTTTACCGGGCGCGCTCGCTTATAAGGCGCTCAACACCGCCGATAGCATGATCGGCCACAGAAATGAACGCTATCTCCATTTCGGCTGGACGGCAGCCCGGCTTGATGATGTCGCGAACTTCATTCCGGCCCGCATCGCAGCGCTCATTCTCTGTCTCACCGCTTTTGTCTGGGGTCGCAATGAGGCGCGGCGCTCGTGGCTCGCCATTCGACACGATGCCAAAAAACAAATCTCCGTTAATGCCGGCTATCCCGAAGCCGCCATGGCCGGAGCATTAAACATCCGACTCGCCGGTCCGCGTGAATATGACGAAGAACCGGTCGATGGCGAGTGGATCGGCAGTGCCAATGAAGGAAGCACCGCCGACGCGACCCATGAGGATATCTCAAAAGGCCTGCTGCTCTACGTTAATGCATGTTTGCTGTCAGCCAGCGTAATCGTCTTTCTCACTGTCTGGCTGGCGCAGGGTTGACGCGTCAGGAAAAAACTGATGGTTCCAGTATCACCTAAAAATGTCCTTTTTGTCTCCAAATACAGCCATTAAGGCGGGTTCTCAAAGAGTCTGGTTCTAACCCAAACGAGACATTTCGAGTCCGGCAGCTAAAATCAATGTCCCTCCCTATTAATAAACGCCGCCCCGAATCGGTTTACCAGCTCGGAAAAAATTCAAGTGATAAGACAACATGTTCAGAAGACCCGCTGGCCAAATAGAATACCGTCCCATTTTTCAGACTTAGTTCGGTCGATGGTTCTTTGTTGAGTCTTTATGGTGTCATCAAA
>CAJWIB010000079.1 GCA_913041095.1 uncultured Rhodospirillaceae bacterium
AACGCGGTAAAAAAATGAGAGATATTGTCGGACGCCGCGATGGTGCTCAAGCAGTAGAATCACAAGCTGAAGCAGAAACGGCATAAGATAATGGCTGATAAAAACTCGACTGTTACGGTAACTCAGATCGGTAGCCCGATTGGCCGCCGTAAGGATCAGCGCCAGACTTTGATCGGTTTGGGGCTCAACAAAATGCACAGGACCCGGACTTTGGAAGATTCGCCAGCCGTTCGCGGCATGATCAATAAGGTCCAGCATTTGGTCCGTGTTGAAGACGGCGCTTAAGGAATAAGAAAATGAGACTAAACGAAATTCGCGATAACGAAGGCGCCTGCAAATTGCGCACTCGTATTGGCCGTGGCGTAGGTTCTGGCAAGGGTAAAACTGGTGGCCGTGGAATCAAAGGTCAGAAATCCCGCTCAGGCGTGTCTTTAATTGGTTTTGAAGGCGGTCAAATGCCAATTTACCGGCGGACGCCAAAACGCGGATTCAACAATATTTTTACCAAGAAATTCGAAATCGTTAATCTCGGCCGATTGCAAAAAGCTATCGATGAAAAGAAATTTGATGCCAAATCGACTGTTAATGTCAAAACCTTAGCTGCTGCCGGCTTGATCCGTGGCAACAAGGACGGTGTTCGTCTGCTGGCTAAAGGCGAGCTTAAAGCCAGCCTGAATTGTGAAGTTTCCGGGGCGTCAAAATCAGCTATCGAAGCGATTGAAAAAGTTGGTGGTAAGGTCATATTGCCGTTAACAACGAAGGTCGATCTTGAAGCCCAAGAAAAATCGTATAAATCACAAGCTAAGAAAGATGCTGCAACACCGGCTAAAAAAGCTGCCGCCGATGACGATGAAGAAGAAAAAGCCGCAGAGCCGAAAGCTGAAAAGGAAGCTAAGCCCGAGGTTGAGTCCGAACCCGAACCCGAAGCTGGCACTGAATAAATAAGGAAATTTGAGGACGATAATGGCATCTGCCGCCGAACAATTAGCCGCCAATTTAAACTTTAGCGCGTTCAATAAAGCCACGGAGCTGAAGAAGCGTCTGTGGTTTACATTGGGTGCGCTGATTGTATACCGGCTCGGCACTTATATTCCTCTGCCGGGTATTGATCCGGTAATCCTGCAGGATATTTTCCGCCAGCAAGCGGGTGGTATTCTCGGCATGTTCAATATGTTTGCCGGTGGTGCACTCGGGCGCATGACCATTTTCGCGTTGAATATTATGCCCTACATTTCCGCTGCCATTATTATGCAGTTGATGACATCGATTTCACCGTCGATGAACCAATTAAAAAAAGAAGGTGCAACCGGGCAAAAGAAGATCAATCAATATACCCGTTATTTAACGGTGTTGATTGCCACCATGCAGGCCTATGGTATTGCCGTCGGCATTGAAGGTATGCAGGGCTCACTTGGTTCAGCCGTCGTTTCGCCGGGAGCTTTCTTCCGCTTTACCGCCGTCGTTACGCTGGTCGGCGGCACCATGTTCCTAATGTGGCTCGGAGAACAGATCACAGCCCGCGGTGTCGGTAATGGTATTTCGCTGATTATCTTCGCTGGTATTGTCGCTGAATTACCGAGTGCTTTGGCTGGAACGTTGGAATTGGGCCGCACCGGAGCGCTGTCTTCCGGTATTATTACTACCATCCTAATCATGGCGGTTTTTGTTATCTACGCAATTGTTTTTGTCGAGCGTGGTCAACGCCGTCTGGTCGTACAGTATCCAAAGCGCCAACAAGGCAATAAAATGTATGGTGGTGAAAGTTCTCATCTGCCGTTGAAAATCAATACGTCCGGCGTGATCCCACTGATTTTTGCCAGTTCCTTATTGTTGATGCCGACCACGGTGATCAGTTTTATGGCGAATACCGGACCGGAATGGCTGACCACAATTTCGTCTTTACTGGGTCGTGGGCAGCCATCTTATTTGATCATCTATAGTGCGTTAATCGCGTTCTTCGCTTTCTTCTACACTGCCGTTGTGTTCAACCCAGAAGAAACCGCTGATAATCTTAAAAAGAATGGCGGCTTTATTCCTGGTATCCGTCCCGGTAAGAACACCGCTGAATATTTGGAATATGTGACGACCCGTTTAACCGTCGTCGGTGCCTCTTACTTGGTTGCCGTAGCACTATTGCCGGAGATTTTGATCTCCCAGTGGTCTGTGCCGTTCTTCTTTGGTGGCACCAGTTTGCTAATCGTCGTTACCGTAACAATGGATACAGTGGCGCAGGTGCAGTCACATATGCTGGCGCATCAATATGAGGGCCTTATCAAGAAATCCCGATTGAAGGGGCGGCGTTAAGATGAATATGATTATTTTAGGCCCTCCCGGTGCCGGTAAAGGTTCGCAATGTGAGCGTTTGGTTGAAACGTATGGTCTCGTACAATTATCAACCGGTGAAATGCTCCGTGCCGAAGTTAAATCAGGCAGCAAGCTTGGCCAGACGGCGAAAAAACTTATGGATGCGGGCCAACTGGTGCGGGATGATCTGATTATATCGATGATATCCAACCAATTCGATCAGCATCGCGATGCTAAAGGGGTAATCTTGGACGGGTTTCCCCGGACCACCGCCCAGGCGGAGGCGCTCGACGTGATGTTATCTGAAAAAGGCTTAACAATGGACCATGTTGTCCAGTTGGAAGTTTGTGAAGATGCCATCGTTGAACGGCTTTCCGGTCGCTTTTCCTGCGCTAATTGCGGTGCTGGCTATCACGATTCCTTCAGCCGGCCGGCTGAAGATGGTAAATGTGATAAATGCGGCCATACAAAATTTTTACGACGGTCTGACGATAATCCGGAAACGGTGCGTTCCAGACTGGTTTCGTATCGGGAGCAATCTGCCCCAATATTACCCTTTTACCAAGATAAGGGTGTTTTACAGTCTGTCGGTGGTATGGGGGGAATGGATGAGGTCTTTGACCAAATTAAGGAAATTGTCGCTAACGGATAACCAAGTGTTTATATGGTGTTGAAAATAGGGGCTAACGCATTGACTTTAGATACTTTGTGCCTATAATCGCGCCACTTTGGGAACCCCCCGCGATAGAATTTGTAACTGTTTTTTAAAGCTAAGGAGATTCAGCTTTGGCTCGTATCGCTGGCGTTAACATACCGACCCAAAAACGGGTTGAAATTGCGCTTACATATATTTTTGGAATCGGTCGCTCACATGCGAAAACAATTTGTACGAAAACCGAGATTCCAGCTGGGCGACGTGTGCATGAACTTACCGATGATGAGGTCGTACGCATTCGTGAATTAATCGATGCGGAGTACCAGGTCGAAGGCGACCTGCGTCGTGAAACATCGATGAATACCAAACGGTTAATGGATTTGGGCTGCTATCGTGGTTTACGTCACCGGCGAGGTTTGCCGGTGCGTGGTCAGCGAACTCATACCAATGCCCGCACCCGCAAGGGGCCAGCGAAATCAATTGCTGGTAAGAAAAGTGTAAAAGACGGTTAAGTTTTGGGATTTACCCAGAATTTTAGCAGAATTTATATTGGTTCGATTTGAGAAATAAGGTCTAACATGGCAAAAGCGACAACAGCGCGTCCACGCCGCCGCGAGCGTAAGAATATCACCTCCGGTGTGGCACATGTGAATGCGACATTTAATAATACGGTAATTACAATTGCGGATGTACAAGGAAATGCTATTTCCTGGTCTTCTGCTGGTAGCCTAGGTTTCCGTGGTTCTCGTAAATCGACCCCATATGCAGCGCAGATTGCCGCTGAAGATGCGGGCCGTAAAGCGCAGGAACATGGAATGAAAACTTTGGAGATCGAAGTTAAGGGGCCAGGATCTGGACGAGAGTCCGCACTACGTGCATTGCAGGCTGTTGGATTTACGATCACCACTATTCGAGATGTAACACCAATACCGCATAATGGCTGTCGTCCGCGTAAGCGGCGACGGGTCTAACTAAATTCGTTTCGTTGGCTGGCCATCAGTAGGAGTGGTCAGTCAGATTTTTTCTTTTGTTTCTACTGCATGATCGAGGCGCACACGTGATTCAGAAAAATTGGCAAGAATTAATTAAACCGAACAAATTGGAAGTCGTTCAGGGCGCAGTTCCGGAACAGCGTGCAACTGTGGTTGCAGAACCTTTGGAGCGAGGCTTCGGTCTGACGCTTGGTAACGCCCTTCGCCGGGTTTTGCTGTCGTCCTTGCAGGGCGCAGCTGTAACCGCCATCCAAATTGATGGTGTGCTCCATGAATTTTCTTCAATCTCTGGCGTACATGAAGATGTTACCGATATTGTTCTCAATGTTAAAAATCTCGGTATTTGCTTGCATAGCGAAATGGCCGGCCGTATGACCTTGGAAGCTAAAGGTCCTGGTGCGGTTAAAGCAGGTCAGATCGATACTGGTCATGACATCGAAGTGATGGATCCGGAGCTCGTGATCTGTACACTTGATGATGGCGCCAGCATTCGCATGGACTTCACCGTTGAAATGGGTAAAGGTTACGTGCCGGCAGTACAGAACCGTCCGGAAGAGAGCCCGATCGGCTTGATTCCAATCGATGCTGTCTTCTCACCAGTTCGCAAAGTTGCTTACAAAGTTGACAATGCCCGGGTTGGTCAAGTTACCGACTTTGACAAACTGTTGCTTGAAGTGACTACCGACGGAACGGTTTCTCCTGAAGATGCAGTTGCTTTGGCAGCGCGAATCTTGCAAGACCAACTGCAACTCTTTATCAATTTTGAAGAACCGCAACTGGCCGTTCAGGAAGAAGCTCGCGACGAATTACCGTTCAACAAAAACTTGCTGCGTAAAGTTGACGAGCTTGAACTCTCGGTTCGCTCTGCCAACTGCCTCAAGAACGATAACATCATCTATATCGGTGATTTGGTCTTGAAAAGTGAAGCGGAAATGTTGCGGACGCCGAACTTTGGCCGTAAGTCACTAAACGAAATTAAGGAAGTCTTGTCGCAAATGGGTCTCCATCTTGGTATGGAAATTCCAAATTGGCCGCCGGAAAATATTGAAGAGCTGGCCAAGCGATTGGAAGAGCCTTTCTAGGTTAATCTGTTAAGATAAAAGGAACAGAGCCATGCGTCATCGTATGAGTGGCCGAAAACTCAACCGATCATCCGCCCATCGCAAGTCGATGTTTGCTAATATGACGGCGTCGTTATTGCTCCATGAGCAAATTAAGACGACCAAGCCGAAAGCTAAAGATCTTCGGACCTTTGTCGATAAGATGATTACGCTCGGCAAACGTGGTGATCTGCATGCCCGACGTCAAGCGATGTCGTTCCTGCGTGACAAGGAAGTGGTTTCAAAATTGTTTGATTCCCTGGCTGATCGCTATAAAGACCGCCAAGGTGGTTATAGCCGTGTGCTAGCTGCTGGTTACCGCTACGGTGATTCAGCGCCGATGGCCATTATCGAATTGGTTGACCGCGATGAAGACGCTAAGGGTACTGCAGATAAAGCTCGCGTTGAGGCCGAGTCTGAGGCGGAAGATCAGAGAGCTGTTTCCGCATAATCTGGCTTCCAGTATACAATTTTAAAAGAGGCGGCACTTGGATCTAACTGGTGGCTGCCTCTTTTGTTTTTAGAGGTTATAATAGAAATATGAAAATTCGTATTGTCTTATCTGGAATTTTCTTGGGATTATTGATCTTAATAAATACCGCGCAGGCGCAAAAGCAGGTGCCTCAATCTCAGGCCGAGATTAAACTTTCCTTTGCACCGCTAGTGCGCAAGGCCGCTCCAGCGGTGGTTAATATATTTACGCGCAAGACCGTAACCCAACGATCTTTCTCACCACTTTTTGATGACCCGTTTTTCCGGCGTTTTTTTGGTGAGCAGTTTCGTAACGGCCCGAGGTCGCGTCAGAAAGTTCAGAACTCGCTCGGCTCCGGAGTGATTGTCGAAGCCAAAGGCACCATCATCACCAATCACCACGTGATCAAAGGCGCCGATGAGATCACTGTCGTGCTGGCTGATCGCCGGGAGTTCGATGCCATAATAATTGGCAGCGACAAAAAGACCGACTTGGCGGTCCTGAAAATAAGCGCTGGTCGTGAGAAGCTGCCATTTTTGGTCTTCCGGGATTCTGATGATTTGGAAGTGGGTGATCTTGTGTTAGCGATCGGAAATCCCTTTGGTGTTGGCCAGACCGTAACCAGTGGGATTGTCTCTGCTTTGGCAAGAACCCAAGTCGGTATCAATGATCTAAACTTTTTTATTCAAACCGATGCAGCGATCAATCCCGGCAATTCCGGCGGAGCTCTAATCACCCTTGATGGCAAGCTGGTCGGTATTAATTCGGCGATCTATTCCAAGGGCGGTGGCTCGGTGGGTATTGGCTTCGCCATTCCGACCAACATGGTTCGAGCGGTGCTCTCCGGACTTTCTGGTAGTGGAAGTGTGGTTCGTCCCTGGATCGGTGCCGAAGGGCAGGGGGTTACAGCTGATATCGCCGCCTCTATTGGCATGAAACGGCCGGCCGGTATTCTTATTAGTGGCGTTTACCCGAAAGGGCCGGCGGATCGCGCTGGTATTAAGGTGGGTGACGTCATCACCGGTGTTGGTAAACACGATGTAAATGATACGGAGAGTTTGCGTTTTCGCATTGTGACGCGGCCGATTGGTGAAATTCTGAATATCAGACTGATCCGGCGCGGTAAGACGATGCGGGTAAATTTTCCGGTCGAAGCACCACCGCAAAGGCCAAAGATAAATAAAACCGAGCTCAGTGGTTATAATCCGTTGCAGGGCGCCATTATTGGCAATCTCTCACCGGCGCTAGCGGATCAGATTGGCATGAACTTACTGTCACGCGGTGTGGTGATTTTGGAAATTAAGCACGGGTCTTCCTCGCAACATTTTGGTTTTCAGCCCCGGGATATAATTAAAGAGATCAATGGCGGGGATGTCAGGACGGTCGCTCAGGTCCAACGCCTACTGCTGCAAAAAAGTAAGCTATGGAAATTGTCCATCAATCGGAACGGCAAAATTCTGTCAATGGCGACTAACCAGTGACGACACTTTTTGAATCTCAGGCCCCGAGGCCCCTGGCGGATTGCTTACGACCTTTGACATTGGATGAGGTTGTGGGGCAGGCGCATTTGTTGGCAGAAGATGCACCGCTTGGGCGCATGTTGGCAAGTGGCCGGATGGTCTCGCTGCTACTGTGGGGGCCGCCGGGAACCGGCAAAACGACCATCGCGCGTTTGCTGGCTGAACACACTAATCTTCATTTCGAGCCTTTATCGGCGGTGTTTTCAGGCGTCGCAGATTTGCGCAAAGTTTTTGAAGCATCGAAGAACCGCCGCGAAGCCGGGCGGGGAACCTTACTGTTTGTTGATGAAATTCACCGCTTCAATCGGGCGCAACAGGACGGCTTCTTACCCTACGTCGAGGATGGCACCGTGACGCTGCTAGGCGCGACGACTGAAAATCCCTCCTTTGAGCTTAATACCGCCCTGTTGTCCCGCTTGCAGGTGTTTGTGCTCAATCGCTTGGATGATGCCGCACTTGAAGAGTTGTTGGTGCGTTCGGAAAAACTCGACAAAAAGCCATTGCCTCTAGATAAGGATGCCCGGGCGGCATTGCGCGCCATGGCGGATGGTGATGGGCGGTATTTATTAAATATGACGGAAGAGATTTCCTTGCTGCCGCCTGAGCTGATACTCGATACTGCTGCGCTCACGGAGATTGTGCAGAAACGCATGCCGCTTTATGACAAAGCGCAGGAGGCACATTACAATCTTATATCTGCGCTGCATAAAAGCTTGCGGGGCTCTGATGTTGATGCATCGCTCTATTGGCTGGCGCGGATGTTGGTGGGAGGAGAAGACCCGCGCTATATCGCCAGACGTCTGGTTCGCTTTGCCTCCGAAGATGTCGGCATGGCCGACCCCAATGCGCTGCCGCATTCAATTGCGGCGTGGGAAGCCTATGAACGTATCGGATCACCCGAGGGCGAATTGGCGATTGCTCAATGCGTGATTTATTTGGCAACCGCACCTAAGTCTAATGCGGTTTATAACGCAATGAAGTCAGCGATGCGGACGGCCAAGGAAACTGGCTCGCTGTCGCCACCGAAACATATCCTCAATGCGCCGACAGGGCTGATGAAGGGTTTGGGCTACGGCAAAGGTTATGAATATGATCCTGACGCCGAAGATGGTTTTTCTGGCCAGGATTATTTCCCAGAAGAAATGATCCGCGCCAATTTATATAGCCCTCGAGGCAAGGGATTCGAAAAGGAAGTTGTGAAACGGCTCGATTACTGGCGAAAACTACGCCAAGATAAGAAACGCGATGATGGTCGGGGTGAAGCATGAATATGATCCTATCGATAGCTGCCGGTGGTGCGATTGGTGCAGTTGGGCGCTATCTCGCCATGGCCGGTATTGGCCATTGGTTTGGACATGGTTTTCCCTATGGCACCCTGTCAGTAAATGTGATCGGTTCATTGATACTGGGTTTCTTGATCGAAATATCAACGTTAACCTGGTCGCCGAGTCCAGAAATTAGAGCCTTCTTTGTTGTTGGCGTGCTTGGCGCCTTTACCACGTTTTCAGCCTTTTCGCAGGATGTTGCTGGCTTGATTGAGAGAGGTGAGTTTCTACTCGCAGCATCCTACGTTATTGCATCAGTTGTGTTGTCAATTGCGGCTTTATTTTTAGGAATGATAATTTTCCGCCAGATACTGGTTTAACGGGCATAAATAATGGTTACGCTAAAAACCCTTCAGGTAGATGGCGAAGATGACGGCATTCGTTTGGATCGTTGGTTCAAACGTCATTTTCCTGATATCGGTCACGGCCGCTTGGAAAAACTGCTGCGTAAAGGGCAGGTCAGGATTGACGGTAAACGCGCTAAGTCTAATACCCGGATTGAAGAAGGCCAAGAAATTCGGGTGCCGCCCATATCAGCTGATCCGCGTCCTCGGCCAAAGAAGGTTGTAAAAGATAATGTGACCGACCGTGATGTTGAATTGCTGCGCCAAGCCGTTATCCACAAAGATGATCATATTATCGCCATCAATAAACCAGCAGGTTTGGCGGTGCAAGGCGGGTCGGGCACCAGTAAACATGTCGATGCCATGCTCAATGGTCTCCAGTTCGAAATGAAAGAGCGACCCAAGTTGATCCACCGGCTGGATAAGGATACTTCTGGAGTATTATTGCTGGCGCGGACGGTAAAATCCGCGGCCATGTTAAGCAAGACCTTTAAAACCAAAGATGTTCACAAAATTTACTGGGCAGCTGTAGTCGGGATGCCGAAAATTAAATATGGCAAGATTAATCTGGCGCTTGAAAAACGGCCTGGTAAACACGGTGAGCAAGTTGTCGCTGACGAGGGTGGCAAGCGCGCGGTTACCTATTATCGCACTATTGATAACGCAGCCGGTAAGGCGAGCTGGCTGACAA
>CAJWIB010000080.1 GCA_913041095.1 uncultured Rhodospirillaceae bacterium
CGAACCGGTGTTCACGGCTTTGCAGGCCGCTGCGTAGCCACTCCGCCACCGCGCCGTATGATCTGGTTTTGATCTGGCCGCGCCAGGTCTTTTCATCACGATTAATGCAACGCTTCGAATCGGCGGCAGACCAATCAGAAGGCCGGGAAATTAGACGTTGGACTATGTCTGGTCAAGCTGCGTTTGACCCAGAATCATATATTTTTAAAACTTTTTTTGCATATTTTTTTGTTTTTTGGATATTTTTCGTCCAAACCAACGGAAATTGGTGGACCAGCCGTTATGAGGTGGTAAACATCCTTTAGAATGTTGTCCTATCGGGTGTTGAAAGTAGGGTTTCAGAGGTCCATTTATTGCCTGTTAGGTGATTGTTTAATGATAGACTGGGTCTGTCGCCGGACCGGATTGAAATAAAAGGATTGTTGCCGTGGATTATCGAGCCGTGCGCCAGAATATGGTGGAGAATCAAATCCGCCCCAATCGAGTAACCGATGCTGCCGTCATCGCCGCGATGGCCGATGTGCCGCGCGAAATGTTTGTGCCGGATGACGTAGCCGGAATCGCCTATGTCGATGAGGCCGCGCCGCTTGGCGATGGACGCTATCTGATGGAACCGTTGCTGCTCGCCCGCATTTTGCAAGGGGCGCAAATTTCCGCTGATGATATGGTCTTAAGCATTGGCTGTGGCACCGGGTATGCCGCTGCCGTGTTGGCCAAGGTCGCCAAAGCTGTCGTCGCCGTTGAAGTCAATAATGAGCTGGCAGAGAAGGCAGGCGCCTTGATGGTCGAGCTCGGCATCGACAATGCGGTGGTGATTGAAGACACACTTGCCGATGGCTATGCCAAGCAAGCACCATATGACGCGATTGTGTTCTGCGGCGCTGTCGAAGAGGTACCGGATGCTGTACTAGATCAATTGGCCGAAGGTGGCCGGTTGGTTTCAGTTGTGGCACCGGCAGGCCAATCTGGTGTAGCGATGGGGAAAGCAGTGGTGATGCAGAAATTTGGTGCTGCGGTTTCTAGTGTCGAATTGTTTGATGCCGGAACGCCGTTATTGCCGGGATTTAGTAAAGAAAAAGCATTTGAATTTTAAATGGGGCTGACCCAGCTAGCGCCATTTAGGTGTTATCATGAAGGCAATGAGGAAGAGCTAATTAAGACAAATAAAACAGTGGGTTAAACTATATTTAAACCAGTTAGCTGGGTCAGTCCCTTTTAAATATTTAACCGGTGTATTTGTAACCGTTTGAACAACCCTCAAATGCAAGGTTTTGGTAACACTTTTTGGATAAATATATACTCATACTATGTGTGGAGATTAATTTTTTTGTGGTTGTGGTTGAGTGACGTACCAGATCGTCGGTAGATTAGCCGCCCAGAGGATTGTGGATGCGTAATAAATTACCCGCTAAATTTAGCCTTATGGCCGGTAGCGTCGTTGCCGGTTTCTTGACGTGTGCGGGAGCAGCACATGGTCAAACTTTAACGGAAGCTCTAGCGGCTGCCTATATGAACAACCCAAAATTATTAGCGGCGCGCGCGTCTTTGCGCTCCGATGATGAAGCTGTGCCGCAAGCCCTGGCGAATTGGCGGCCGAAAGTCGAATTGTCCGGCGATGTTGCGCGCACGCACACTCATCTCAACACCCGCACAGCCGGTAGAGACCAATTGAGGTCACCCCGCAATACGTCGCTTGATGTCACACTACCGTTATATCGTGGTTTGAGAACGAACGCCGGCGTTACGAAAGCGGAACTTGATATCAAATCGGCGCGTGCTGGTTTATTGGGAACAGAGCAGGATGTGTTGTTAAGTGCGGCCTCGGCCTATATGGCCGTCATGCGCGATCAGGCGGTGCTTGATCTCAACATGAAAAACGAACAAGTGCTGTGGCATCAATTGGAAGCAACTCAAGACCGGTTTCGGGTTGGTGAAATTACGCGCACCGACGTCAGTCAGGCGGAAGCCAGGCTGTCAGGTGCGTCAGCAGATCGCATTCAAGCTGAAGGCAATCTCAACAATTCACGCGCCAACTATCTTAATGTCATCGGCGAAGCGCCCATCAAGCTGCAAGCGCCGACAAAATTAGGTGACCTGCCAACCAGTTTGGAGAATGCCGTCAGCACCGCAATCAAAAATCATCCTGATGTCGTATCAAAAAGTTTTAGTGAGCAAGCGGCCCGGGAAAATATTAAATCCGTGCGCGGCGAATTGCTGCCAACGCTGAACCTTTTGGGTAAATTGAGCCGGGGTTGGGAATCAACAACCAACGATAGCCAAATAACAACTGGCCGCGTGATGTTGGATTTAACTGTGCCTCTTTATCAAAAGGGTTCGGTTTTTTCTCGGCTTAGAGCAGCCAAGCAAGATGCCGGTCAAAGTCTGCTTAATCTCGAAGATAGCAGGCGCAATGCACGGGAAACAGCAACCAAAGCGTGGGAAACCCATGAAACGGCAAAAGCGCGAATCAATTCGATTTCCGCCCAAATTAAGGCTGCAGAGATCGCTTTGGAGGGTGTTCAGCGTGAAGCCGAGGTTGGGTCACGTACGATTTTGGACGTCTTAGATGCGGAACAGGAATTATTGGACGCGAATGTAAGTCTCGTAAGAGCAAATCGCGATCAAATTATCACAAGTTTTGAATTGCGGGAATCCATTGGCCGCTTAACGGCAAAAAACCTCGGATTACCGGTAAAAATTTACGATCCAACCAGACATTATAAAGAAATTCGTTCCAAATGGTTTGGCTCAAATAGCTCTGACCAAGACCCAGTTGGCACAAAAAAATAGTCAAATAATTCGATACGGGCGAAAAAACTGAAATAATTGCCCGGCGGTCACCAGGAACTGCTTAACAAGCAGGCGGAAAAAAAGTAGCGTCAAATGTAGAACGTGGTATTAATCTGTTAGCTAATTGGACCGATGATCGAGTAATGGCCGAAGAAAACAAACAAGCCGAATCTTCAATGGAAGAAAGCCTCGCCTCAATCAGGCGGGTATTGTCCGAAGATGAAGAAGCTGAAGCGGAAGCGAAAGCGCCAGCTGAGCCCGAACCGGAAGAAGAGATGGACATGGCGGCAGCGATGGAAGAAATGGAACCTGAACCTGAACCAGAACCTGCTCCGGCACCTGCCCCAGTGGCAACACCATCGCCAGCGCCGGAACCAGAACCAACGCTCAATGAAAACATTCTTGAGTTGACCCAGCAAATGATTGCGCAAGCACCACCGGATATCGGTGCGGGTGAATCAATCCTTTCAACGGCACCTTCACAGGATTCGACGGATGCCTTACAGGAACTCGCCAAGGCTCTCTTGAGCAAGCGGGATATCGCCATCGGCAACCGGGATATGACTCTCGAAGGTTTGATCCGGGAAATATTTCGCCCGTTGCTGCGCGAATGGCTGGATCAAAACTTGCCCTATCTGATCGAACGATTGGTCAAGAAAGAGATCGATCACATGGTCAATCGGGCGGAGCGCTTGGATCTGTAATCACCTAACTTTAATTTTCAGGTAATTTCCTAATTTACACGCGGTTTTCCCGTGATATTGTGCGCGCCGTTTAGGGAGCATCGCACCCGTTGTTGCTTAGCGCCATAAATAATAGAAGTTGGTAATGTTAGAAAAAAACTATCAGCCTGATTTAGCGGAAGCCAAGCACTACAAAGCTTGGGAAGACTCCGGTGCGTTTAAATGCGGCGTTAATGCCGAAGGCAAGCCTTATACCATTGTCATCCCACCGCCTAATGTCACCGGCAGTCTTCATATGGGCCATGCGCTCAACAACACGTTGCAGGATATTCTGACGCGCTATCACCGGATGAAAGGTGATGATGCGCTGTGGCAGCCCGGCTGCGACCACGCCGGCATTGCAACCCAGATGGTGGTGGAGCGCCAGCTCGAACAGGAAGGCAAAACCCGCCACGATCTTGGCCGTAAAAAATTCATTGATACGGTTTGGCAATGGAAAGAAGAATCCGGTGGCACCATTGTCGGTCAATTGCGGCGCTTAGGCGCATCCTGCGATTGGTCGCGCGAACGTTTCACCATGGATGATGGGCTTTCCGCTGCTGTTCGCAAAGTCTTTGTTGAGCTTTATAAGCAGGAATTAATCTATCGCGATAAGCGTTTGGTCAATTGGGATCCCAAACTGCATACGGCGATTTCTGATCTGGAAGTGGAGCAGCGCGAATCCGTCGGCAGCATGTGGTATTTTAAATACCCCATCGAAGGCCAAGATGGGCAGTTTATAACTGTTGGTACCACCCGCCCTGAAACCATGTTGGGCGATACGGCAGTGGCGGTACATCCTGATGACGAGCGCTACACCGATTTGGTTGGCAATAATGTCATCCTGCCGATTGCTGGCCGGCCCATCCCGATTGTCGCCGATGAATATTCCGATCCTGAAAAAGGCAGTGGTGCGGTTAAAATCACACCGGCGCATGACTTCAATGACTTTGAAGTTGGCCGCCGCAATGATCTGGACCTGATTAACATATTCGACCGTGACGCCAATCTGAACGAAAATGTGCACGATGCCTATAAAGGCATGGAACGGTTTGCGGCACGCGAAAAAATCATTGCTGAAATGGACGCGCTCGGTTTGTTGGAAAAAATTGAAGACAATGAGATGATGGTGCCTTATGGCGACCGCTCCGGCGTGGTGATCGAGCCGTGGCTGACCGATCAATGGTTTGTCGATGCTGAGACTTTAGCGCAGCCGGCGATCAAAGCGGTTGAAGAGGGGCGTACCAAATTTGTCCCCAAACACTGGGAGAACACCTATTTCGAGTGGATGCGCAATATCCAGCCGTGGTGCGTTTCCCGCCAAATCTGGTGGGGCCATCAAATTCCCGCTTGGTTCGGCCCGGATGGTGAAATCTTTGTCGAGCTGACAGAAGAAGAAGCGCAAGCCGCCGCCGATAAACACTATGGCAAGCCGACGGAAATTACCCGCGATGAAGATGTGTTGGACACCTGGTTTTCTTCTGCACTTTGGCCGTTTTCGACGCTTGGCTGGCCGGAAGAGACGCCGGAGGTTGCGCGCTACTACCCGACTGATGTTTTGGTTACCGGCTTTGACATTATTTTCTTCTGGGTGTCCCGGATGATGATGATGGGTCTGCACTTTCTTGATGAAGTGCCGTTCCATGAAGTCTATATCCATGCTCTGGTACGGGACGAGCACGGTCAGAAAATGTCTAAATCAAAGGGCAATGTGATCGATCCATTGCAACTTATCGACAGCTATGGCGCAGATGCCTTGCGTATGACATTGGCAGCTCATGCTGCCCAAGGCCGCGACATTAAGCTGTCTGAAAATCGCGTCGAAGGCTATCGAAATTTTGCCACCAAATTGTGGAATGCGGCGCGTTTTTGCGAGATTAATGGCTGTAAGTCAGCGCTGGATTTCAACCCTAAAAATGTAAACGAAACTCTGAATAAATGGATTGTCGGTAAAGTTGCTGAGGCGACCGGCAAAGTCGCTACTGGCATTGATGACTACCGCTTTAACGAAGCCGCTGGCGGTATCTACCAGTTTACTTGGGGTACGTTTTGCGACTGGTTCATCGAGTTTGCCAAGCCGATCCTGCAGGGTGATGATGGTGCGGCGAAATCAGAAACACAAGCGACTGCCGCCTGGGTGTTGGAACAATTGTTACTGTTGCTGCACCCCTTTATGCCGTTTATCACTGAGGAACTTTGGGCCCAAATGGGGGACAGCAAAAACGCTATGCTGATTTCCACTGCCTGGCCTGAATTAGGTGATCTCAGCGATGCAGGAGCCGAAGCCGAAATGGACTGGATAGTTCGCTTGATCACGCAAATCCGATCGCTCCGTGTTGAACTGAATGTTCCAGCCAGCACTAAGGTACCATTGGCCTTGAAAAACGCTGAAGATGTCGCCGCACTTTGCGTCGAGCGTCATGGTGAATTGATCAAGCGTTTGGCTCGGCTTGAGACACTTGAACTTTCTGATGCCGAGGTGCCGGAAGGGGCAGCGCAGAATATTTTAGGCACAACGACGTTGGTGATGTCGCTTACCGGTGTGATTAATGTCGATGAGGAAAAAGCACGTTTGGATAAAGAGATTGCCAAGCTTGACGGTGAGATTGAAAAAATTGACAAAAAACTCGACAACGAAAACTTTACCTCGAAGGCACCGGCGGAAGTTGTCGAGGAACAAAAATCGCGCCGTACCGACTACGCTAAATCCAAAGCTAAAGTCGAAGAAGCGTTGAACCGTATTTCGCAATTATAAAAATTCAAATTCTAGCTCCCGAGACGCGATATAGTATACTATCCGATATTGGTGACGCGCGCCGGTGGATTATTTCTAAGCGAAGATATCCAGCGCTCTTTCCGTGACGTTCTTGCCGGTAATAAGCAAATAGCTCTCAACTGGGACAGTAACGGCACCACTTACGGCAAGGTGGCGCTCGGTCTCAAGCCAGCGCTAGTTTGCTGGTAGTACGCGAGAAAATATTTTAGATCGTGCCGGCGACTTCTTTACAAACCGTCCTAATTATAGAAATCATATCTCGGCAGGCTGGCGATAGCCGGCCAAACTCACGGGTTGACAGCTGCATCGGCAGGGCAAAATCAAAGTGCTCGACAGGCAGAATTTTCATCGAGCCTTCAGCTATTTCGTGAGCGATTTGCTGGCGTGATAACATGCCGATCAAGTCACGGCGCTTGAGGAGAGCAACTGAAGCGGTACCTGGCGCCATTTCAATCGAGACTTTGGGCGGCACCAGGCCATGGCGGATGAAAATGTTATTGAAACGCGGACGTGCCCGCACATCCGCCGGTGGTAAAATCCAATCGGCTTTCGATAAAATTTCAAGTGAAACTTGATTGAGATTGGCAAAAGGATGTTCAGCTCTAACCACGAGAACGGGGCGTGTTTCAGTCAATATGTCGGTGTTCAGCCCCGGAGTTGTGTTGTTCAATTGCGACGGGCCGAGCATGATGTCAATTTCGCCAACCAGAAGTCTGGCTGATAAATCATCAAAATCGCCTTGAATTACAGATACTTGAGCATTTGGGCGGTTTTTGAGCAATCGATCGATGGCGATATGGGCAACGGGAAAAATTTCAAAGGGGCCGACGCCCAAATTGACGTGGCCTTCCTTGGAGCCGCGCAGCTCGTCTATTTCTTCTGAGGCAAACCGCAGATTGGCTTCGATGATTTTGCCGTAATTGACGAGGGTTTTGCCATAATCGTTCAACTCGATACCCCGGGGTCCCCGGTTCATTAATTTTACCTGCAAGTTTTCTTCAATTGAGCGAATGCTGCGTGATAGCGCTGGCTGAGCAATTGAGAGGGCTTCGGCGGCTTGACGAATACTGCCTTTCTCGGCAACGGTGATAAGTTGACGAAGCTGTTTGAGCTGAAGATGAGGCATTGAAGTATTCACAGAACTTCTCCTAATTTACCGGTAATTTTCCGAGGTTTAACTGCTCACGATTATTATGAATCACTCATAGACGATTTAATGGCATAACAGCAACAGTTTCCTGCTGTATTTACCATAATTTCTGCAGAATTATTTGATTTTTTGGCAGGATTAAGCTGATAATTAGATATACCGTGGAGGCATATCTCGGGCGTAATAAGTATGTTACAAGACGACCTGAGATTTTTAGAATAGGCCCAGTTAGTACCATTGAGGTCAAAAACTTGTGGGACCATTTGGTCACCAAATCCATTTTTGGAACCAACAGCCCGAGGGAAGACTCTGTAAGTTGACGCTCTCAAAATGGGGAGTATGCTCGCAAACCTTGCCGGGGTATGAATGTCTCCGGCAAGGTTTTTTTTAATTTCAGAGTTTGATTTAAAATTTAACGGCCTGAAAAAAAATTAAACTGAGAATAAAATATCTCAGATCAGGGCATCACGTAGGGACTTAGTCTAATGGACGGAAACGTTACAGATTCTAAATCGACCTCTAAAAGCTCAAGCTCGAACGCATTCGATAGTGGTATTCCGACGCGTGAGGAGCTCATTCAGCGGGCCCGTGACATGGCGCCAATTCTTCTTGAGCGTGCACCCAACTGCGAAGAAATGCGCCGCGCTCCTAAAGAAACCATTGATGATTTTAAGCAGGCCGGATTTTTTAAAATTGGTCTACCGAAAAAATATGGCGGCTACGAGATGGACTATGATGTACTTTGCGAGGTCATCATGGAAATTGCCCATGCTTGTGGTTCAAGCGCCTGGAACTTAGCAGTATTAGGTGAGCACAATTACACCCTGACAAATTCGACCGCTGAAGTGCTAGATGAATTATGGGCCGATGATCCGGAAGTTTTACTCTCATCCGGCAATGATCATAACGCCGAATTAGCGCCCACCGATGGGGGTTTTATTTTTAATGCGCGGCTGCAATATTCCAGCGGCTGCGATTATGCCAGCTGGTGGATGTGCCGGGGCTTTGAGAAAGGTTCCGGGCAGTCACACGGTATCATCATCCCACGCGAGCATGCCACTATAATTGAAGATTCTTGGCATGTTGCCGGTCTCGCCGGTTCTGGTAGTAAAGACGTTGAGTTTAATAATGTGTTTGTGCCAACCAAGCATTTGCGCCCGATGCCATTCAGCCCGGAATGGGGTGGCAAAGCAGCGGCAGTTCAAAATCCAGCGACTTACCGTTTGTCGCAGCAATCGACCAAACCGTTTGCGCTAACTTCAGTTTCGGTTGGTATTGCGGGTGGTGTCATCAAAGACTTTACCGAACAAATGAAAGAACGCCAGTCGCGTTTTGGCAATAGTGTCGCCGAGTTTCAAAGTCTGCAATTAAGATTGGCTGAATCCGCGGTGGAATATGATACCGCACGCAAGATCGTGCTCAGCGACCTTCAGGAAACACTTTCTATCCTGCGTGATGAAGAAGACATATCACCTGAACTGCATGCCCGCAATCGTCGGGACATGGCCTATTGCCCGCGTTTGGCGCAAGCGGCCGTTGATCGGCTGTTCTATGCCGCCGGAGCAGGGGGGCTTTTCCTGGATGGGAATCTGCAACGCCAGTTTAGAGACGTTCATGCCGGCGGTGCCCAGGTCTTTTTAAATTGGGACATTAACGCCACAGCCTATGGCAGAGCAATTTTAGGTCTGGAACAACAAGGTTTAATTGGGCCATAATGGATAAATAAGAAAAGAATTAATAGTTTGATCGGTAAAAATTAGTAACCGAAATTTAAAAACACTTAACTTAATGGGAGGGATAAATGAAAAATATTTTTTTAAGTAAGGGTTTTAGAACCCTGCAGCGTGGGGCGTTTATCGCTGGTGCGCTGACTGTTGGCTATGCCTTAGCGG
>CAJWIB010000081.1 GCA_913041095.1 uncultured Rhodospirillaceae bacterium
AAAAACGCTTATTGAATCGGCAATTAAAGAACTGCAATCGCAAGGAATATTAGTTACCGGCCCGCATCCGCCTGATACAATGTTTCATGAGCAAGCCCGCAAAGCTTATGATGTCGCGTTGTGTATGTATCACGACCAAGCGCTCATCCCAATTAAAACCTTAGATTTTGATAGCGCAGTGAATGTCACGCTTGGACTACCTTTTATTCGCACCTCTCCGGATCACGGTACGGCTCTGGATATCGCTGGAACGGGTGAGGCAAATGAACAAAGCCTTGTCGCCGCCCTTAAACTGGCGGGAGAAATGGCTCAAAATAGAATAACCAACATACTTACATGACCGATCTCCGCGACCAGCTTCCCCCTTTGAGTGATATCATCGCACGGTATGATTTGGGTGCGAAGAAATCACTTGGCCAGCATTTTCTCTTCGATCAAAATCTAACCGACCGAATAGCCCGTGCTGCTGGTGATCTAAATAACGTTAGCGTTATCGAAATTGGCCCGGGACCGGGTGGCCTGACGCGCTCTTTGCTGGCAGCAGACCCGCTAAAACTCTATGCCATTGAGCGGGATCGAAGATGTATTGAAGCGCTCGGAGAACTGAACCAGGTTTTCCTTGGCAAGCTCATTATCGTTTCAGCCGATGCGCTCAAAACCGATATTTCAACTTTGGGCGTGCCACCGCGCCGGATCGTTGCCAATTTGCCTTACAACATTTCGACGGCGCTACTGATCAATTGGCTTCAACAGCTCAAACATATCGATCAAATGACATTGATGTTTCAAAAAGAGGTTGTCGAGCGCATTGTCGCAGCCCCTTCCACCAAAGCCTATGGTCGCCTCAGCGTCATCACCCAATGGCTCTGCAAGACCAATTTAGAATTTAATGTTGATAAGCGTGCCTTTACCCCTCCACCAAAAATTATGTCGAGTGTGCTAACTTTGAGGCCACGATCTGAACCACTTTTTCCAACCCGCTTTGACGCTATGGAGAAAGTCACTGCCACTGCATTTGGACAGCGCCGCAAAATGCTGCGGTCTTCGCTTAAATCACTCGATGTAGATATTGAAGCTCTCGGTATTGACCCAACCGCCAGGGCAGAAAATTTAACTATTGAAGAATTCTGTTTACTGGCAAAAGCAACAGAAGAACGCAGTTAAAGCCTAGTCAGGTTCCCGCAATTCTTGCACAAATTCGTGCAGCCCCATTTGCCGGCCAATGCGGGTGCGTTCAGCGGTTAGAATAGTCTTAACTTGCCGGACACTGGCGTCAACCTCGTCATTAACGATAACGTACCCATATTCGCGGTAATGGCTCATTTCATCGACCGCTTTAGACATGCGCTTCTGTACAACATCTTCGGGATCTTGGGCTCTGATGCGCAACCGATTCTCAAGCTCCGCCGTATTCGGCGGCAGTATAAACACGCTAACCAAATCATCTCTGGTGCTGTCATTTGCGGCTAATTGTTGAGTGCCCTGCCAATCGATGTCGAATAAAATATCCTTGCCATCGGCAAGTGCATCCTCGACGGGCTTTCTCGGCGTACCATAAAAATTTCCGAATACATTGGCGTGCTCAAGTAATTCGCCATCGGTGATCATTTTGTTGAACTTTATTTTATCAACAAAGAAATAGTCTTCACCATCGACCTCTCCTGGCCGCATCGGTCTGGTGGTGGCTGAGACCGACATTGTTAGATTGTCGTCCCGTTCCAGCAGCACCCGTGAAATTGTCGTTTTGCCGGCTCCCGAAGGAGAAGACAGAACGAGCATCAGGCCTCGCCTAGAAAAAGAGCTTTTGTTGTTATTCAATGTTCTGCACCTGCTCGCGATATTGTTCAATCACCGCTTTGAGCTCTAGACCAATTTTAGACAGCTCAACATCAGCGGCTTTAGAGCACAAAGTGTTGGCTTCGCGGTTAAACTCTTGACATAGGAAATCGAGACGACGGCCAATTACGCCGCCTTCTTCCATCAAGGCTCGGGCAGCATCAATATGAGCCTGTAAGCGATCTAATTCTTCTCGCACATCTGCCTTAGTCATCAAAACAGCTGCTTCTTGGGCCAACCGTTCCTCCGGCAAATTCGGCACAGCGTCTAATAGTTCAGCAACCTGTTGGTTTAATTTTTCACGGATATTGTCCGGCTGGAGCGCCGCCAATTTTTCCGCTTGCCCGCAAAGTTTAATGATTGCGTTCAATTGTTTGAATAAAGCCTTGGCGATTCGTGCGCCTTCCGTCACCCGGCTATTCTCGAGTGCTGCCAATAGGTCTTTTAAACCACCCAATACCTCTTTCTTGCACGCCGTTCGGCGGGCTTTATCTTCGCTTTGGCTAACCGGTTCAATAACACCACGCACCGCAAGTAGGCCATCAAGACTGGGTTTATCAAACTCTTTAGATTCAGCGCGAATTTGAGTGGCCGTTTCGACGAGCTGATCCAACAGCTCTTGATTTACCTGATATTGGCTTTGGCGTGAAGTTTCCTGGATAGTTAGAATGAGATTAAAATTTCCCCGTTTGAAAGTTTTGCCCGTGGTATTTCGCGCTTCAACGTCTATTTCTTCAAATCCTTGCGGCAGGCGGCAGCGCACATCCAGCCCCTTGCCATTAACGCTCTTGGCTTCCCAATTCCAGTTATAGCCTTCGACGCTGCCGGAACTTCTCGCAAATCCGGTCATACTGGCAATTGCTTTCGCTGTTTTTTTCTTTTGTTTACCCATAGCCCCTAGATAGCACATTCTTTTTGATATGCCATTGCAAAATACGACTGCGGATTCAAAACTGTACCTGAAACACAATCTTGGGGTTAGTTCCTGTGAAAAAGTTTAGATCCGTTCTTATTACTGGCGCTTCGAGTGGCATCGGCAAGGCTTTAGCAGAATCATTGGCAGGTGATGGCGTATGTTTGGCCATCTCCGGGCGTGATGAAGCGCGCCTGAAAGCAGTTGCGGATAGCTGCCGGAAAAATGGCGCCATTGTCGATGCCAGAATCATTGATGTTACCGACCAAACTACGATGAAAAATTGGCTCCAGGAAATTGACTCCCTGTATCCACTTGATTTGGTGATTGCCAATGCCGGCGTTTCACCCGGAACTTCTGGCAAGGCCGAAAAAACTGAGCAAATGCGGCGCATGCTCGATATCAATGTTAACGGCGTTTTGAATACAATCGATCCCGTGGTGCCCTGCATGGTTGAGCGAAAATCTGGCACCATCGCTCTGGTCAGTTCTATGGCTGGATTCAGAGGCCTACCAAGTGCGCCCGGCTATGGCGCCAGCAAGGCTTGGGTGCGGTCCTATGGCGAAGGCTTGCGCAGCGCTCTTTATTCAGAGGGCATCAAAGTATCGGTAATATGCCCGGGATTTGTCGCCAGCAGAATTACGGATCAGAACAATTTCCCGATGCCTTTTTTCATGACTTCTCCTAAAGCGGCCGGCATTATTCTGCGCGGCCTCAGGAATGGAAAAGCCCGCATTGCTTTTCCGCGACCAAGCTACATGATGGCGTGGTTGCTGGCTTTTTTACCACTCTGGCTAACCGATTCTCTAGTTCGCAACCTTCCCCGCAAGGAGTAAATTCTTAACATTGTAATAAAGGTACCAGATACCTTTATTACATTACGGCTGATTAGGTTTTTGGGTTTTCTCCAGTTTGCGCCATTTGGCAACGTTGTGATTGTGCTCAGCGAGGCTGCGTGCGAAAGCATGGCCGCCGCTGCCATCGGCGACGAAATATAATTCGCCCGTATCAGCTGGATGTAAAACTGCCTCAAGCGATGCCCGGCCCGGATTGGCGATCGGTCCCGGTGGCAGTCCCTTATTGAGATAGGTATTAAAAGGACTGGGCGTTTTGAGATCTTTGCGGGTTAAGGCGCGTCTTAATTCCTGGTGTCCCTGGTGCAAACCATAAGCGACAGTGGGGTCAGACTGGAGACGCATGTTAAGGCGTAAGCGATTGATGAAGACTCCGGCAACCCTCGCTCGTTCGGCAGCCCGGCCAGTTTCTTTCTCGACGATCGAGGCTAAAATGACGGCCTCTTCCTGAGTAGCTAAAGGCAAATTGGGTGAGCGCTTTGGCCACAATATTGCAAGTGCCTTTTGCATCCCACCCTGCATCCGTTTTACCAGGGTATTTCGGGTATCGCCAAAGGTAAAATAATAAGTCTCCGGCAGTAATTGACCTTCACGCACAGTCACTGTCACGCCGCCAGCCAGGCCTTCAGTTTTTTTGAGACGGTCGAGAATTTCGGCACTGGTTAAACCTTCAGCGACAGTCAGACGGCGGACCACCTGTTTACCAGTTTTCAGTATTTTAAGTACATCGCGCGGACTTACGGCTTGAGGAAAAGTAAATTCACCCGCTTGCAGCGCTTTATCGGTAGCAACCGTACGAGCCGCTATACTCAAAACGAGTGGAATTTTGATGACATTGTGACGTGCCAGTAAAATGGCAATGCGTTCAATACCTTCCCCGCGCGGTATGACAATAATTTTCTCCGCTGCTAACGGACCAGAACGGACAAATTCGGTGTAGCTCCAAAAACCTACCCCGGAGACGCCAATAATTATGAAAAAAACCAGAAACCCGAGCCAGCGCAGGAGGCGTCCCATCGGAAACTAGACCACCTCGGAAACGATGAGGCTGGCATTGGTCCCGCCAAACCCGAATGAGTTAGATAACGCGCGGCGAACCGTTCGTTCCTGTGCCTCGTGGGGCACAAGATTTAGATCGCACCCTTCGGATGGATTATCGAGGTTTAGCGTCGGCGGCACCACGTCATGTTTGATCGCCAGGATGGAGAAAATAGCTTCGACCGCACCAGCCGCACCGAGCAGATGGCCAATTGCCGATTTAGTGGAGGACATTGCAATATCATAAGCCGCATCTCCGAATAAACGTTTCACCGCGCTCAACTCAATTTTATCGCCGAGCGGTGTCGACGTGCCATGGGCGTTGATGTAATCGATATCTTCAGTATTGAGGCCAGCGCGTTTTAACGCTGCCTGCATTGCCCGGTACCCGCCATTACCATCTCCAGCCGGTGCCGTAATATGGTGAGCATCACCCGACATACCATAGCCGACAATTTCGGCGTAAATCTGGACACCACGTTTTTTGGCGTGTTCGAGTTCTTCCAGCACAACAATACCGGCACCCTCACCGATAACAAAGCCATCGCGATCAACATCCCACGGCCGCGAGGCTTTTTCCGGTGTTTCATTAAAGCCTATAGATAATGCCCTGGCTTGCGCAAAACCGGCAACGCCGAGCTCACAGATTGCCGCTTCAGCACCACCAGCGATCATCACATCGGCGTCTTCCCACATGATTATGCGCGCCGCATCACCGATCGCATGAGTGCCTGATGAGCAGGCTGTTACCACCGCATGGTTGGGTCCTTTAAATCCATGTTTAATAGCAACTTGTCCAGATGCCAAATTAATCAAACTCGCGGGAATAAAAAAGGGACTAAGACGGCGGATATTACCGTCATGAACGGTACTAGCGCTCTTTTCGATTTCCGGTAATCCGCCAATACCGGCACCGATAAGAACACCCGTTCGTTCTAGACTTTCATCATCTGTCGGGCTCCAGCCAGAATCTGCGATGGCAAAATCGGCAGCAACCAAGCCAAATTGGATAAACGTATCCATCCGGCGTTGTTCTTTTGTAGAGATATGATCATCGACGATAAAGCTGCCTTCAACGTCTGCTTCTCGAGGGACTTCGCCAGCAATGCGAGACGATAACCGGGAAGGATCGAAGGATTTTATTGGACCAATGCCGGACTTTCCTTCAATCAGTTTGCGCCACGTCAGGTCGACCCCGCAGGCAAGCGGTGAAATCAGACCAATACCTGTAACAACCACACGTCTCATTTCGATCGCGCTACTTCGCTAAATTGTACCGAAGATATAGTCCGGCAGAAACTGGGCTTTTTATAGTTTGACGTCTAAGCAGCCGAAGAAAGAAAATCAACAGCATCTTTGACAGTCATAATTTTCTCAGCGGCATCATCCGGGATTTCGCAACCGAATTCTTCTTCAAAGGCCATGACAAGTTCGACGGTATCGAGACTATCAGCACCAAGATCATCAATAAAACTTGCTGTATCGGTAACCTTATCAGCATCTACACCCAAGTGCTCCACAATAATACCTTTTACGCGGTCAACAACATCGCTCATTTTGTTCTACCTCAACTCAATTTAATTTGATTTTAAAAGTCTCACGGCAACGAAAACTCTTTACAGAAAATCTGAGTTTCTCGGTTTCGTAACATACTTTGTTTTGCTTTACCAGCATTGGGTAAAGTCTTTTTTTTAAACTTGGAAAACGCCAAATTTTACAGCTAGATCATGGCCATACCCCCATTGACATGAAGCGTTTGCCCCGTCATATAACTGGCTTCATCGCTGGCAAGAAATACGACACTTGAAGCGATATCTTCAACTTCCCCCAACCGGCCTGTTGGAATCACGCCAAGAAGCGCCTCTTTCTGCTCATCAGATAAAGCATCGGTCATCGGCGTAACAATAAAGCCGGGAGCCACACAGTTAACTGTTATTCCGCGAGACGCGACCTCAGCGGACAGAGATTTCGACATCCCGATCATGCCGGCTTTGGAAGCTGCATAGTTTGCTTGACCGGCATTACCAGTAACTCCAACAACCGAAGTAATGCCAATGATACGGCCGAAACGCTGCCTCATCATGCCACGCAGGCATGCTTGAGATAGCTGAAAACTCGCAGTCAAATTGACGTCCAGCACAGTCTGCCAATCTTCGTCCTTCATCCGCATTGCCAAATTATCCCGTGTGAGCCCAGCATTATTTACCAGTATATCAATGCTGCCCATCGCTTCATCGGCATCTTTTATCAACTGCTGTGCGCCTCCAGAGTTAGACAAATTACAAGCAACAACATATACACGCTCACTCAACTCATCGGCTAGAGCCTGCAGCGCATCAACGCGCGTGCCAGATAGTGTTACGGTTGCTCCTGCACCGTGGAGCGCTTTGGCGATCGCTCCGCCAATACCGCCAGAGGCCCCGGTGACCAAGGCCTTTTTATCCGTGAGATCAAACATTATTAACTCCGCTTTTCTAAATTTAGAGAGTTTTCAAAAACTCTTCAATATCTTCCGGTGTTTGAATTGAAATGCTGTTGAGTTCGCGGTCGATGCGCCGCGCTAGGCCAGTCAACACTTTGCCGGCTCCAATCTCAACCAAAGTATCAACACCATTATTTTTCATAAAGAGAACTGATTCCCGCCAGCGCACCCGCGCAGTTACCTGCTCGACCAACAGACGCCGAATTTCATCCGGTGCCGATTGCGCATCCGCAGTGACGTTGGCGACCACCGGAACAATCGGCTCATCGATCAATAACACCGCTAGCTCATCGGCCATAATATCGGCTACCGGTGCCATCATTGCACAATGGAATGGCGCGCTTACCGGCAGTATAATACTGCGTTTTGCACCTTTTTCCGTGGCAATTTCCACCGCCCGTTCAATTGCTGCCGTAGCGCCACTTAAGACGATTTGCCCTGGCGCATTATCATTGGCAGCGGTGCAAATCTCACCTTGTGCAGCTTCAGCCGCGATCTCTTCCGCGACATCCATTTCAACACCCATCAAGGCCGCCATCGTACCCTCACCCACCGGCACTGCCTCCTGCATGGCGCTGCCGCGGATTTTCAAAATACGCGCTGCATCGGCGACGCCAAAGGCTTTGGCAGCTGTCAGGGCGGAATATTCACCTAGCGAATGGCCGGCGACGAATTTGGCAGTGTCGCCAATCGCCAAACCGCCTGCCGTTTCAAGAATGCGCATGATTGCCAGACTTACCGCCATCAATGCTGGCTGGGTGTTCGCGGTAAGCGTCAAATCTTCTTCAGGCCCCTCAAACATCAACTTGGTTAGCGGTTGACTTAAGGCCTCATCAACTTCTTCAAATAGCTGTTTGGCAACCGGAAAAACTGATGCCAGTTCTTTACCCATGCCCATGGCTTGTGAGCCTTGGCCGGGAAATACGAATGCGCATGTCATTTATTACCCATACTGAATAGTTATCCTTAAAAAGGAGTGATAAACGACGCGTGGTATCTGTCAAGCTATGTAACCACTAATAATCCAACGATCGCTTGCACAACAACTGAATATCTATATAGTGCGCCGCTTCGCATTTCCTTGCCAGTAAATACGTTCGTAGGTGCTGGCTATGCCTGGACTGGATCAATGGTGATTTATCCGGGTTGAGACAAGCCGAAAGGATACAATATGTCTTTATATGAAAGCGTGTTTATCGCACGCCAAGAAATCTCTTCTCAACAAGTAGAAGCTCTTGCCGACGCTTATGAAAACGTCATCAAAGATAACGGTGGCAGCGTTGAAAAGCGCGAAAACTGGGGGCTCAGATCTCTCGCCTATAAAATTAAAAAAAACCGCAAAGGCCATTACGTGCTTTTCAATATCGATGCGCCAGTCGATGCATTGCATGAAATGGAACGCCAAATGCGATTAAACGAAGACGTGCTGCGTTACTTGACATTGCGCGTTAGTGAGATCGAAGAAGGCCCTTCAATTCCGGCCCAGGTTCAAGCTCGCGCTGATCGTGATGATCGTCCCGCCCGGAGCTATAAAGATACACGGGATAGCAATGAAAAACCTGATGAAACGCAAGCTAAAACCGAAGAAACCGCCAAAGTAAGTGATGAGCCAGTTGAGGAAGCAGAAGCAGAAACTGAAGTAGAAGCGGAAGCCGAAGCCGAACCTAAAGCTGAGGGAGAAGAATAATGGCTGATTTTGATAATGATAGATCCTCAGAAGATCGCCCACGCGGCGGTGGCGGAGGCGGTGGTGGACGCCGGCCATTCTTTCGGCGCCGTAAAACCTGCCCTTTCTCCGGGTCTAACGCACCGAAAATTGATTACAAAGACACCAAACTGCTGTCCCGTTATATTTCGGAACGCGGTAAAATTGTCCCAAGTCGTATTACGGCCGTTTCGGCCAAGAAACAACGCGAACTTGCTCGGGCAATCAAGCGTGCTCGTTTCTTAGCGCTCTTGCCATACGTTTCTCAATAGAAACGCAAATACAGTTAAAAGTGTGATAGCAGCTGTTCGGATTCACCTTTTATAATTCGGATCGCTCACCTGCTTTCAGTTGACCGGTTGTGGGATAGGAAAAAGCGGGATGTATCCATAATGTATCGGGAAACTACCGTCGCGATAGGTGCAGGCCTCGCCAGTGCTC
>CAJWIB010000082.1 GCA_913041095.1 uncultured Rhodospirillaceae bacterium
TTACCTAACTACTGAATTATATTACTTTCAGCATTTTTCAGGAGGCCATTCATCAATTTTTGACCATTTCAAATTTTTGATTTCAATAATATAGCCCGGCAGCTGCGCGTCATTCATCTTATCGAAACACACATTGTCTCCAGTGATTCCGCTAAAACGAATACCCTTCAGAGCATCGCGTATAGCAGTCCGCTCAGCTTTTAGCTTGCTTTTTTCACCGGTGACATTTGCCTTTTCCATTGCTTGCTTTAGCAGATAGACAATGTCATATCCCTGAGCATCAGAATGATGGGGTATTTTTTTCACGGTAAGGCCTCGTTTAGCATTTTCAGCAGCATACTTTTTTGAAAATGCTCGGGTCTTAGCATTGTTATCCCACCAAAAACCCGCAACAAAAATTAGACCATTTGCTTCTGATCCGTATTTATCCAAAGCATTGGGATCAGAAAAAAGCTGAGAGCCAATAATCCGTCCTTTGAAACCTTGTCGGCGCAATTCCTTCATAACCTTGGAAGCAAGATCCGGCGTTGCGGCTAAAGCGACGACATTGGGTTTTCTCTCAATGACCTTTGCCACTTGGGGTGCAACGTCGAAGGACTTGTATTGGAGGGTAACTGCCTTGCCGTACTTGACCTTAAAGGCTTTGAAAAGTGCGGGATACACAAACTTACCAACCAAAGAAGAGACATACTCATCCGAAATATATACGATCTCAGCTTTGGAAATATCAATTTTCTTCTTTTTGAGCGTTTTCAATACCCGGGCAAACTGTACACCCTCCATTTCCGTCAGGCGCCACGCATAGGTATACCCTTTTGTCAAACCGGGCCCAGATGATGCATTTGGAATCTGGACAATACCCAGCCGCTCACCAACGGGAAATGCTGCTTTAGCTTCGCCGGAAGAAAATGGGCCAATTATAGCAAGAGCTCCGTCGTCCCTTGCAAATTTTTGAGTTGCGACGACTGCTAGCTTGGCTTTACTCTCCGTATCATATTTGACCAGCCTGATCTTTTTCCCATTTATGCCTCCGCTTGCATTGATCTCACTTACTGCAATATCAACTGCCGTTTCGGTTGCTTCTGCGGGGGTCTTAAGAAATCCGGTTTTTACCATCGATAGCCCGATTACAATTTCATCAGCAGCCTTTGAAAGGTTAGCTGAAAAGCACATAACAAGGGCTAACATTACCGATAATGGAAACTTAAACATAAAACTTCTCCCTAGATTATTATTAATGGACTTTGAACAAACTTCAGTTCTGCGTTCCGAGATATGCATGTACTAATCCTGAGTCTTTTGCAAGTGAATCTGAAGCTCCCTCTAACACAACTGATCCTAATTCCATAACACAGCCACGTGTGGCTACCTCAAGCGCTTTTTTAATATTTTGTTCTACAAGTAGGATTGAAATACCTTCCCCGCGCAAATTCTTTATTAGTTCAAAAAGTTGGTCAACTAAAATTGGGGACAAACCCAAAGACGGTTCATCTAACATAATCAAGCGGGGCCGGGCCACAAGAGCTCGGCCGATTGCTAACATCTGTTGTTCACCGCCAGACAATACCGACGCCTGTGAATCTTTTCTTTCCCCCAGATTTGGAAAACGCTCATAAATCGACTCAATATCGTCCAGAAGTGTACTGCCTTGGCGTCTGTAACCACCCAGCAACAAATTTTCATGGACGGTCATTGAAACGAGTATTTGCCGCCCTTCCGGAACCAGCGCCAATCTACTATCAACTCTTTCGGCACTGCTTTTCATGGTTAAATCATCACCACTAAAAACTATGCTACCGGCATGCACGGGAACAAGTCCGTGTAGTGCTTTTAAAAGAGACGACTTACCCGCGCCATTAGCTCCGAGGACGGCGACGATTTCATTATCGTCAACATTTAGATTCATTGCCTTTACAGCGTGATTACGACCGTAACGTACATCTAGATTATTGATCTCAAGTAACACCGGATGACTCCATTGCACTAGTCCCTAGATATGCTTCAAGAACGGCCTTATTACGGTTTACTTCCTTAGGGGTCCCTTCAAAGATCTTTAATCCAAAATTCAATACTACAACTTTCTCACATATGGCATGGATAAAGTTCATATCGTGCTCAACCAACAGCAGGGTCACATTGCTATCGGATATCCCGCGCAAAAAACCTGCAAGTTCAATAGTTTCCTGAGGGTTGAGACCTGCTGCGGGTTCGTCAAGCATCAAGACGCTTGGTTTGCTCATTAGAGCACGAACAACTTCAATTTTCTTACGAACACCATAGGGCAACTCTGAAACCGTCGAGTTAAGATCCACTTCCAAGCCCGCATCTTTGATAGTCTCCAAAGCCCGCTGCCGCCATCTGTTATTTTTCGTCCAACCTATTGGCTTTATCATTTCAGTAATTCGGTTAGCTTGACAGTGTTGACCCATCATGACGTTTTCTAGGACGGATAAATGAGGCATAAGGCGGATATTTTGGAAACTCCGGGATAAACCTAACCCGATACGCTTTCGGATTGGTAGATTTGTAATATCCTGATTAGCAAGAATAACAGAGCCACTGTCGACTGAATAAACACCACTTAACAGATTGAAGACAGTAGTTTTCCCTGCCCCATTTGGGCCAATAAGACCAAATCTCTGACCGGGCATTAAATCAAATGACACATCTTCGAGTACCTTTAGTCCACCGAAGAATTTGGTAATACAGTTAATTTGTAAAATCGGGACGGCCATATCAACGCTCCGCTGTGCGATAAAAAATCTTTGATGCCCGATGAACAAAAGTCCGAGTCACAACACCCTGGGGACGAAATATCATCATCAAAACGATTAAAATTCCAAATATCACATACCGCCATTCTGTATCGCCTAAACGTAATATTTCCGGCACAAGCGTGAAAAAACTAGCGCCAAATAGCGGTCCCCAGGCCGTTTGAGTCCCGCCGATAAGTACGAATAGAAGAACAAATATAGATAAAACAGCGTTGAAATATTGAGCTTCAATAAAACTGTAGTGGTGCGCATATAGAGCCCCCGATAAGCCAGCCAGTGCACCTCCCAAAGTAAATGCAAAAACCTGGATACCTTTAACATTTACGCCCATTATTTCGGAAACGACATCATCATCGTGTACCGCTCGCATAGCCAATCCAACCCGTGACGCCATTAGCCAGAACACTATCAAAATTATTATAAAGGTTGAAAATATCAATACTTCAACGGGAGCATAGGCCGGAACAACCATACCCGTTGCTCCTCCGAGGAATTCTGAATTTAGGATTATTCCTGAGATTACGAGTGCAAAAGCAAATGTTGCTAGCACCATATAAACACCCCTAGTTCGAAGAACAGGAAAGGAAATTAAAAAACCAATTAACCCGGCACCGAGAATACCTCCCAATACCGAGAAAACGATAGGAAGTTCAAAATAATTGGAGCAAACTCCGGCAACATATGCACCAATTGCTTGAAATCCCGCACCTCCAAGATTTAATTGACCAGAGGCGGCAGTCAAATATATCCCATATGCAAAAATCAGATTGATACATAGGATAGCTATTATACCTTCAACATATCCCCCCATCATAATTTGCCTTTACCAATCCTGGAAGCACCGAAGAGACCACTCGGTTTCAAAATAAGTACGATCAGCAAAGTACCCCAAACCGCTACATCGACGGTATCGGCTCCGAAAAAATGAATAGAGAGCGCCTCAAGTAATCCCACTAATAAGCCACCGGCAATAGCACCCCAGATTGACCCTAGACCCCCTAAAACCATTGCAGCAATAGCCTTTGTACCTACTTCTTCTCCCATGTATGGGCTCACATCACTGTAATTCACAACAAATAGAACACCCGCTACTCCGCAAAGTAGGCCAGAAAAAAGAAAGACGAGTGGTACAATCCTTCGAACATCAACACCGAGTAGGCTTGCGGTGTCAGGATTTTCTGCAATTGCCCTGAGCGCCCTGCCCGTATTTGTTGTTTTCAGGATCCAAGACAAAAAGGCAACTACCAGCAAAGA
The DNA here is from genome assembly GCA_913041095.1 of uncultured Rhodospirillaceae bacterium. GTDB lineage: Bacteria > Pseudomonadota > Alphaproteobacteria > Rhodospirillales > UBA2165 > TMED23. Next base: position 4,029 of record CAJWIB010000082.1, read on the forward strand.
AATAGCTAAACTCATTAACTGAGGCAGCCCAATAATTATCTCCCCGATGTAGAAATCTGACTTGAATTTCTCCGGAAAAGCTTGAGCCTCTGAGCCAAATGCAATCAAAACAAGGTTTTCAAAAATAATCAAGAAACCAAGAGACGATACCAACGGTATAGCATGCTCAGTTGCATCGCCATGTCGAATACGTAAATAGCGGAACGTAAATCGCTCTACTATAAGTGAAGCTAAAACTGCGGCAACTATTCCGATTATAAATGCTAACGGCCATGCAAGACCGCCATCAACTCCAAGTGGCAACCAGTGGGCAGCAACGGCCCATGCAATTACACCGGTTATCATGAATATCGCTGGAATCGTAAAATTCAGGAAATTTAGGATGCCAATGGTGAGCGTAAATGCAACAGCTACTGTCACATAAATTGAACCCAGCATGAAGCCGGTTGTAATCTGCTGTAAAAGAAGCGTCACGGGAATGTATTATGCATTAGGTTGCGGGATGTGTGTCTCATGACAGGTCAGGTACCACTCCGCTAATTCTTCACGGCTAGGCCACCAGATATCGTCAAACGTCTTCGCATAGTCAAAAAATTCCCTTAACGTGCGAATTCGATGAGGTACTCCGGTAACATGTGGGTGGATACCAATGTTCATAACGAGACCAGTTTCCTCCGCCTCCTCATATAAGACATTAAACTGTTCGGTTAGAAGTGTAATAGCACCATCCGTATCTAACCCTCGGCGCATAAAAATCGTGAAGTCATTAACCTCGATTGAATAAGGTGTTGCAACGATATTGCCTTTGGGAGTGCTGATAAGGTATGGCTGATCATCATTCATAAGGTCACAAAAGAATATTAAGCCATTGTCAGCCAGGATTTCACATGTATTCAAAGTGCCGCGCAGTGAGCAGGATAACCATCCTTTAGCTTTACGGCCAATGGCTTTTTCATAAATTTCTAAAGATCGTTCAATAAGCTCTCTTTCTTCTGCCGGGTTATGGGCGTAATTTGTCAACAGATCACCTTGTTCGTAATTATGCGAGACAAGCTCCCAACCCCGCTCCATGACAGCATCAACAATAGACCAACGCTCCTCAATCAACTTTGCGTTAACGGTGCAGCTTGGTGCGATATTGGCCCTGTCAAACTCTCTAAACAAGCGCCAAATACCAACACGCTGTCCATATTCTCTCCAGCTAAAATTTGGAAAATCCGGCACGTTGCCAGGCAATGTGTCCGGCAGAATAGGTGGCCCGCCTGCGTAATAAGGTTCTGATGAATCTTTTACCAAATCCCAATATTCAAGATTAAGAGTAGGTATCACTGCCAAACGATTGCCACCAGGCAAGGTAAGTTTACCTCTATGGGGTAAAGGAACGAATGGATATTTCAAAGCTAGACCCCCTGCTGTTTAGAAAAAAGTGTGTATACTGACTACTCAAACAAAGTTCTGTATCACATTGAGCAATCAATGACGAGTATCCTGTCTTAATTTTTTATGTGTATGGTCCTTGTTTTACCGTGCAAACTAAGGACAGCTTTAAAAGGAAAAATAGAAATCTGGGGCGGCGATTGAATGTTGCGGGGTTCATTCATACTCGTTGCGTACTTGATGTTAGCTCTACCTTTTACGCTAGCCATCTCTGTCGCCCAGGATATTAAACAAGCTTCCCAACCTCCCGCTGGTCTTTGGAATATTTAAGTAAAATCATTTTCATAAGTTTAGGAGTAAAACAATGTCAATGTCCATTCAAATATTATAACTAATTACCGACTGTCGTTCACTCCTGCCGCCTTTTAAAAAGTGGTCTACACAGTTTATCGCCACAGGCTTGATTAAGATCAGTTTACACCCAATGTCTGCTTTCGGGTGCTTATCAGACACAAATTCCGCGATATGAGATCACGAGCGATTTTTTCTTGAAGCGATGGCCGTGGCGGGTCATTAATCCTCCGGCAGGTGATAATTAATTTCACAAAAATCCTTTAAGGGGATCCCAGAAATTGGCTGAAAACGGACGTGGTTTAAAGATCGGTACAGGTCTTGCGTATTTAATGGCCACCGGTACGGTATTGGGCTGGGCGATCGGTATCGTCATCGGTCGTGGAATTTATGAGGTTACACCACCAATTGGCGTTACTTTTTGGCGCTGGTTTATAGCTGCGCTTTGCCTGTTGCCGTGGGTTATCCCGCAATGGAAAAAAGAAGGCTATCTGGTTTTTAAACTTTGGAAGCCGATTTGTGCAATGGGTCTCTTTATGATCGGATCCTCCACGCTCTCGATGATATCGGTTAATTTCACCACGGCCACCAATGTTTCCCTGGTCAATGCGGGACAACCTCTGACCACGGCCCTTATCGCCTGGATTATTTTTAAAGACAAACTAACGTTTATCCAAACGCTCGGTATAATTGCTGGCGGCGTCGGCATTGTGGTAATGGTTTCCAAAGCTGATTCAGCCATTCTCCAAGCCTTGGAATTCAATCCCGGTGATCTCTTTATGTTGATCGCCATTCTCGGCTACGGCTCTTATGCCAACACGCTCCGCACCATTCCGCATAAGCTGGGCCTCACGGTTATGACGTTCGTCGTCACCATGGCCGGCAGCCTGGAAATACTACCGTTCTATATTTATGAAACGGTTACCTACATGCCGATGCCATATGACTTTATGACAGTTTTTTGGGTCGCAGTGCTGGCGATTATTACTTCTTTGATCCCGGTTTATTTGTGGAACGCAGCCATCTCGGTGGTTGGCGTCAATCGCTCGGCGATTTTTGTTAATTTAATTCCGGTTTTCGGCGCCGGATTGGCGATTATCTTTTTAGGTGAGACATTACGTCTCTACCACGTATTAGGTGCCGCCTTTATATGTATGGGAATTCTACTGGTTGTCAGAGGGTATCAAAATAAACTCTCTTGAGCCAACACATCCCACCCGATAGCAGACATTGATTTAGTATGCTCAAAGAGTCCGCTTTTAACTAGAAGAGGACATTAGCTTCCCGGTAGTCGTTCCAACTACTTACTCGCCAAGGTCTTTTTAAGAAAGGTGATCAGGTCCCTTCGGTCTGACGGGCGCGGAATGCCGCTGAACTCCATTTTAAGACCGGGCACGACTATTTTTGGTGTGGCTAGGAAGTTGTCGAGAGTCCTTTCCGTCCAGACTATAGCGGTTTTTTTCATAGCCAGAGAATAATCGTAGCCGGGTGAGGTGCCAGACTTCCGCCCGAACAGGCCATGCAGCGACGGCCCTTTCTCATTTTTTCCCGGTGTCAAGGCATGACAAACCTTGCATCGCTCGAACCACAATTGACCGTTAAAGGAATCAGGCTCGGCTGAGGCTTTTGGCGCCATAAACCAACCCGACATAACAATGATTGAAATAATAAGGAAGCGGCAAATTGCGCCGCCCCCCTTATTCACAACCACAATATTATCTCTGATAACTAATGCGGTAGATGGCGCCGACAAAATCGTCAGACACCAGAAGAGAGCCGTCCGCGATCATCTTGATATCGACAGGCCGTCCCCAAGCGCTGTTGCCCTTGAGCCAGCCGGATGCGAATACCTCCTTGCCCACCGCTTTACCTTTGTTGTTAAAGCGGACGCGCATGAGCTGATAGCCGACCGGCGATGACCGGTTCCAGGAACCATGTTGCGCGACAAAAGCGTCATTCTTGTACTCGGACGGGAACATATTTCCACTATAGAAATGGATACCGAGATTGGCCGAATGAGCCTGGAATTCAATTACCGGCGACACGGAGTTTTTCGGCGCCTGTTTGTCTTTGGTTTGCGGTGTGCGAGTTTTACCGCCGCCGTAAAACGGAAAGCCGAAGAATTGCCCCATTTTGGTAACATGGTTCAACTCATCGGCAGGAATGTCATCGCCCATGCCGTCCGAGCCGTTATCAGTGAAAAACAGTTCCTTGGTTTTTGGATGCCAGTCAAAACCAACCGAATTACGGACGCCGCTGGCCACGGTTTCTATATTCTTGCCGTTGCCGTCCATGCGAATAATCTTGCCTTCGTGACCACTGACCTGGCAGACATTGCAGGGAGAACCGACCGCGACATATAGTTTCTTGTCAGGGCCGAAAGCTGCATAGCGCCAACCGTGCAGGAATTTGTTCGGCAGATTCTTGACAATTGGGATCAGCGGCACCAGAGGACGCGCCGTATCGAATTCGGACGGTCCGGCCCAAAAAGTTATCTGATTCTGCTCGACGATATAGAGGGACATGCCGTTATAGGCGACCCCGTTGGGCACTTTCAGCTTGTCGGTCTTGAGCACGATTTCTTCCGCCACACCGTCTTTGTCGCGGTCTCGCAGCATATGAATGGTGCCGTGGCGGGAGCCGACGAAGACCGTCCCTAAAGGCGTACCGATGGCCATGGAACGGGCTCGCGGCACTTTGGCGAACAGGCTGATTTTGAAGCCGGGCGGTAGTTTTATCGTGCTGAGCAATTTGTTGATGTTGGCGTCGGACGATGCCTGAAACGACGCACCAAACGCGATCGAAAAAGCAATCGCGGCGGCCCCTATTTTTGATATGTTGATCATTATGATTTCCTCTCGCGAATATATTTTCGCCACAAATCCTATCATTATTTGAATTTTTCACCTAACATTTAAGCAGTTTACAGGCTGTAGTTTTCGTTCATACCAAACGCAGCAACGAACCACCTGCCGATTTAATTGCTTCGAATTCATTGTAATGCCGGGCATTGTTACCTTGACTTTTAATGCTCAGCCAATAGGTTTTTGGATCATTAATCATTGGGTTATAGGTTCAAATCCTATATCGCCCACCACTTAATTAGTTGATATTATTGGAATAATTAATGGATTAGCTGAAAATAGCTGATCCATTATTCGTTCTAGGGAGCACGTGAAAGGGAGCATTTACCATCGATCTTAAGCGTCCTCACAGTCACCTTGGTAAAGACTAAGATTGACTTAAGCCCAGGGATCGTCTGCCTCTCCTCCACTGGTCAGAGCCTTGCGGACTCGTCGGATCCCGTACCAGATGGCCACCGTGACGAAGGGTAGTGCTATCATACCGGCCACGTAGGGATTGATAGATGAGCCAAGTTCTACTGCCCCTTCAGCCAGATAAATGATCAGGCTAATGACGTAGTAGGTAATGGCGGCAACCGAAAGTCCTTCGACGGTAGCTTGCAGGC
>CAJWIB010000083.1 GCA_913041095.1 uncultured Rhodospirillaceae bacterium
TTTTATAGCAAAATAAGCTGTTGTGATGGATGGAAGATTGCTGTTTTCGGCAAAATTAAAGCGATGATTCTCTAAGATTCGGTACTATATCCATAAGTATCTCTTACCATTATATTTTTTATAAATTTTGACCGATTGTAAATAACTTTTGGTAAGTTATTGTTATTAAATAATAAAGTTATATACAGGAATTTTCAAGTTTAGAATGTTAAAACTAAAAGCCTGATTCTAAAGCATTTCCTCAAAAAAACTCTGCATATAGCGATTAATTTACATCAAATCACAAGATATTGCGATTTTCCCTTGCATCAAAAATCCGGCGGGTCTAGATTTGCTACTCGGAGGCCAACGTCCTACAAAATGTAGTGGCTGCGGGAAATGCAAACATACTACCAACCTGGGAGACTAATTAGAACATTAAGACCGATAAATCCTTTAGTGGAGGTCAAAGTTCAATAGTCGGTTTTAGCCGGGGAAGACGTCGGGGGACGCATGCAAATACAACGTTATTTCACGACCAAAGATTCAGGCCCATATGCAGGAATTGAATTCCGCACAACATCAAGCGAAATCCGCAATCCAGATGGCTCGCTAGTGTTTTTCCATGATTCGATAGATGTTCCGGCCGATTGGTCGCAAGTCGCTTGTGATGTTTTAGCGCAGAAATACTTCAGAAAAGCGGGTATTCCGGCTGCCGCTAAGAAAATTGAAGAAAATGACGTGCCCTCGTGGCTCTGGCGTAGTGTGCCGGACGAAAAGAAACTGGTTAAATTGCCCGAGAACGATCAATACCGCGGCGAAAACAGCGCCCGGGAAGTCTTTCATCGTCTCGCTGGCACATGGACCTATTGGGGCTGGAAGGGCGGCTATTTCGATGGTGAAGAAGACGCCCTCACCTATTACGAAGAAATAACCCACATGCTGTGCAAGCAGATGTGTGCTCCAAATTCACCTCAGTGGTTTAATACCGGCCTGTATTGGGCTTATGGCATTGATGGCCCGTCACAAGGCCATCACTATGTCGATTTTCAATCCGGCAAGCTGGTGCGTTCCAAATCTTCTTATGAGCATCCGCAACCGCATGCCTGCTTCATCCAAAGTATCGACGATGATCTGGTTAATAGTGGCGGTATTATGGATCTCTGGGTGCGGGAAGCGCGGCTGTTCAAATACGGCTCCGGCACCGGCACCAATTTCTCCAATTTACGCGGTGAAAATGAACCGCTTTCCGGTGGTGGCAAATCTTCCGGTGTCATGAGCTTCCTAAAAATTGGCGACCGGGCAGCCGGCGCGATTAAATCAGGCGGCACGACACGGCGCGCTGCTAAAATGGTGATCTTAGATGCGGATCATCCCGATATCGAAAGCTTCATTAATTGGAAAGTGCGAGAAGAACAGAAAGTTGCCTCACTTGTAGTCGGTTCCAAAGCGGCCGAGCAACATCTCAATAATGTTATGGCGGCGTGCTATGAAAACGGCTCGGAAGAGCGTTTCAATCCACGAAAAAACAAAGCCTTAAAGTGGGCCGTTAACAGCGCCCGTAAGGCCATGTTGCCTGAAAATTACATACAGCGCACCATCGATTACGCCAAACAGGGCTTCACCGCGATGGAGTTTGAAACCTATGACACTGATTGGGATTCCGAAGCCTATCTGACCGTTTCCGGCCAAAATTCCAACAATACGGTCCGGGTTACCGATGAATTTCTACGCGCTGTCGAAGAGGGTGCAAAGTGGAAGTTGATCCAACGGACCAATGGTGAGGTTTCAAAAACCATCAATGCCCGCGACTTGTGGGAACAAATTGGAGAAGCCGCGTGGTCTTGCGCCGACCCTGGCTTGCAATTTGACACCACCATCAATGATTGGCACACCTGCCCGAATACGGACCGGATTTATGGCTCAAACCCGTGCTCTGAATATATGTTCCTTGATAATACGGCCTGCAATCTCGCCTCACTCAATCTCAAAGCCTTCCAAGACGAAAATGGCGTCTTTGACGGCGAAAGTTTTTCCTATGCCGTGCGCCTCTGGACCGTAAATTTGGAAATAGCTGTCCTGATGGCGCAATTTCCGTCACCGGAAATCGCTCAATTATCTTACGAATACCGGACTTTGGGGCTCGGCTACGCCAATATCGGCGGTCTCTTAATGTCGATGGGTATTCCTTATGACAGTAAAGAAGGCCGCGCCATTTGCGCTGCAATAACGGCCTTGATGACCGGCGTTGCGTATAAAACATCGGCAGAAATGGCGACAATTATGGGCTCGTTCCCGGGCTATGAGGCAAATGCTGAGCCAATGCTGAAAGTCATCCGCAATCATCGCCAGGCCGCTCATGGTGAAACCAAAATATACGAAGATTTGGCCATGCTGCCGGTACCGCTCAAAGATAGCGGCCACGAAGAAGTCCAGGGCCTAATCAAAATGGCCAGGAAATCCTGGGATGATGCGTTAGCACTCGGGGAAAAACACGGGTACCGCAATGCCCAAGTATCCGTCGTTGCGCCAACCGGTACGATTGGTCTAGTGATGGATTGTGAAACCACTGGAATCGAGCCCGATTTCGCGCTGGTGAAGTTCAAAAAGCTCGCCGGTGGCGGTTATTTCAAAATCATCAATCACACGGTACCGGTCGCCCTGCAAAAACTAGGCTATGACGAAACGCAGATCAAACAGATAATCCTATACGCTGTCGGCCATGGCACGTTAGAAGGCTCTCCGACAATTGGCCACGAGATATTGCATGAAAAAGGCTTTACCGATGAAGCTTTAGCCACACTCGAAGGCGCGCTTGGCGATGCTTTCGATGTCAAGTTTGTTTTCAATAAATGGACGCTCGGCGTTGATTTTTGTACTTCGGCACTTGGTTTCAGCGAGGCACAGCTGGACGATATGAGTTTCGATATGCTGGCTGAACTTGGCTTTACCAGCGCTGACATTGCCGCCGCGAATAACTTTGTCTGTGGTGCGATGACCCTCGAAGGAGCGCCCGGCCTCGAAGATGAACACCTCGCCGTGTTTGATTGCGCTAATCCGTGTGGCCGAGATGGCAAGCGTTTCTTGTCGGTCGAAAGCCATATTCGCATGCTCGCCGCCGCCCAGCCGTTTATTTCCGGCAGTATTTCCAAAACCATCAATATGCCGAACACGGCGACCGTCGAAGATTGTAAAGACGCCTATATTTTATCTTGGAAACTCGGCTTAAAAGCCAATGCTCTTTATCGAGATGGCTCCAAACTATCACAGCCGCTCAATGCCCGGCTGTTTGACGATGACGATTTGGACGCAACGCTGGAAGAGAAAATTTCTGAAAAACCAGCGGCGGCAAAGGCTGAAATCGTTGCTAAAAAGGTGGTTGAGCGCTATATGGCAAAACGCCTCCGCCTGCCGCACCGCCGCAAAGGCTACACTCAGAAGGCAACCGTCGGCGGCCATAAAGTCTATCTCCGCACAGGAGAATACGAAGACGGCCGAGTTGGTGAAATCTTTATCGACATGCACAAAGAAGGCGCAGCCTTCCGCAGTTTGATGAATAATTTCGCCATTGCCGTCTCGATTGCGCTGCAATACGGCGTGCCGATGGAAGAATTTGTCGAGGCCTTCACTTTCACCCGGTTTGAGCCATCAGGCATGGTGGAAGGCAATGATTCAATCAAAATGTCGACCTCTATTCTCGACTATCTGTTCCGTGAACTGGCGGTTTCCTACTTGGGCCGCAACGATCTCGCCCATGTTAAGCCGGAAGATCTGCATCCGGACAGTATTGGCCGTGGCGAGGGCGACGAGGAAGTAATGGAACGCCTGACCAGCCAAGGCTACATCCGCTCAAGCTCCATCACCGGTAATGGCGACGGTAATGGTGGTGGCGTTAATGCCGAAGCACTGGCTCCAGTGATGGCCAGCACCGATACCGGCGGCCTTCAAAATGTCGAAATTGAAACTGTCAGTGTCGAGGCAATCGCGCTCGAAGCGACCGTCTCCAAGGCCGTCGATAATCAACTGGATCAGATGCGCGAAGCGCGGATGAAGGGATATGAGGGTGATGCCTGCGGCGATTGCGGTAATTTCACCTTGGTTAGAAATGGCACTTGTCTTAAATGCAACACCTGCGGGGCGACGAGTGGTTGCTCGTAAACCGCAGCATTAACAATGAATGGAGTACTAGACATAGTTTAACCAGAATTTGAGCGCCAAGCAAAAGGAAGCTCATGAAACAGTTAATCAACGAGAGAAACAACGCTTTCCTCCCTGGTGAACTTGGGGTGCGGATGGTGCGGGCCTGCCAGCCAACTACCAAGCCAAAAGCACCCCATTTTTTTCGCCTGTGGATTAACACTAATATTTACACGATCCTCCCTGGTGAACCTGCATAGTTGGGGTGCTTAACAGTTCTAAACATCCAGCCGTTTAGAGCAGGCACCCCGTTTTTTCATAGTAAATTTCTGTTGAGTCTCGTTGCAAGGCATTTACGTGAGCCTTTAGCGTGCTATTGTTTAAAAAAATTAATCAGCATTATGAGGAACAACATGGCTGGCACGATTGACGCGCAACTCCAAGAACTTGGTATTGAACTTCCGGTAGCAGCGGCACCGGTAGCTAATTATGTCCCCTTCACCATTACCGGCAATCTGGTCTTTGTTTCGGGCCAAATTCCCTTTGTCGATGGAGAGATTCAATATCCTGGCCGGCTTGGAGAAAATGTGTCGGTTGAAGATGGCCAAAAAGCGGCCCGACTCTGTGGCCTCAACATCATCGCCCAAGTAAAAGCAGCCTGTGGTGGTGATCTTGACCGGGTTAGCCAAGTCATCAAGCTTAGTGGATTTGTTAACGGCACGCCGGGTTTCACCGATCAGGCTTTAATTATTAACGGCACCTCCGATCTGATGTTCGAGGTTTTTCAAAACAAAGGCAAACATGCCAGGGCGGCGGTCGGTTGCATCGCCTTACCCTTAGGCGCTGCCGTCGAAGTCGATGCGGTGTTTGAGATTACGTGATGGCAAATTACCAGCGCATTGATCATATCGCCTTGCATGTCAGCGATCTCGCCGCCTCAATCAAATTCTACGAGAGCCATTTTGGTTTTGAGAATTATTTCGAACACGATACGCCAGCCGGCTTTCAAATCGCCTATCTCAAATTGGGCGATACGGTGCTGGAACTCGTTGGTCGCGCCGATTCCGCTAATGGTGGTTTTCATTGGTGCCTGGAGACGGATGATTTCGATGGAGCAGTGGCAGAGTTAGAAGCCGTCAACGTCGAAGTTATACAACCACCGCACAAGACTTCCGCCCGCGAACCCCGCGAAGAGAACTGGCGCCGAGTTGTCTTCAAAGGCCCTGATGGCGAGCAGATCGAGATCAGGGGTTAGGTGTTTTGAGACTTAAGGCTTAGGCAAACGTATCCAAATTGGTATATGATCGGCGAAATCATGTTCGAACTTGCCTATTAACGCTTTGCGCTGTTTTTTGGTCAGGCCCCAATAGTCTTTATTGTGCAGAGCCCGGCTGAACAACTCGACAAAATTAAACACGCCGCCGCCAAATTGGTCAAACCGCGTTATAACGAGCATCGCTAAAGGCTGAGCTTCTTCACTCGAGAAAAAAGGTATTGTCACCGTGGTGGATGCCGAGATCGGTCTCCTGACCCCGCCGCTGGGTATTTCGTGTTTTGTCATCAAAAGCACCATCAATGACCCCAAGATTTCCCTGTATGATATTTTTTCCGGCGCCTTTCCCTTTACCGTAACGATGTTGCTGGTATTAATCATTTTGATCAACTATCCAACCCTCAGCACCTACCTGCTGCAATTAGGGCTGATGTGACGGGGCATTATGAATTAAGTAAGCTGTCCCCTTAATTACTAACCTGTGACCGGGGCGATCCAACCGACCATCATACCATAAGCACCATGAACTTTTAGGCTGGTGAGCCAAGCCCAGGGGTGAATGCCTGTCAGCATGAAACCTTCCCGGAGGTAAAACGGTACGTAAAACACGCCGGAGACAAACCACAGCACAACACCCCATATCGCGCCTTTGACAATATTTGGCGCAATGCCGAAAACAGCGCTATCAACAGAAATATACTGGTGCGTCCAGGAGGAATACAATAGCGCAAAGAATATTCCGTTAACCATAATAACAGCCATACCCGGCCAGTAGGGCGTGTTCGGTGCTTCAACACCTGCGCCTGGCGCTACTCCTTTATCAAATGTTCGGGCAAAGGTGACATTAGCCATGGCGCGGCTGAAATCGAGCCGTGGCATACCGATACTGTCTGCCCAATTAGCCAGCACAAGTAAGGCGTAAGTCCCCATAAGACCGGCGAATACCGACATCGCAAAAAATTCTATATCCATTGTTAAAAACCTCCATTAAATCTCCGTTATTGTTGATTATCTGAATAAACCATGTGTCCTCGAAATGCCATATTGAACGCGGTGGTTTCCGCTAGGCGGTATCGGTCTTGCGATAGGGCGAATATTCCATCAAACCTTTTATCTCATAATCAACATCCCGGCGTTCCTGATCAACGAATCGTTCAACGGCTTCTCGGAAGCTGGGATCTTCAATCCAGTGTGCGCTGTAGACTTCGCGGGGCAGGTAGCCGCGCTGAATTTTGTGCGGCCCTTGGGCACCGGCCTCGACCCATTGCAGTTTGTGTTGGATGGCAAAGTCGATAGCTTGATAATAACAAGCCTCAAAATGGAGAAATTTGAAGTCTTCGGTGCAGCCCCAATTACGGCCGAACAGGGTGTCCGATCCTCTCAAATTAAGCGCGCCGGCAACGCGCCGTCCGTCGTGCTCGGCGAAGATTAACACCGCCACATCCGCCATGGTTTCACCGAGTATCGAGAAGAACTCACGGGTCAGATAAGGCCGTCTCCATTTGCGGTCAATCGTATCCATATAGTAATGATAAAAGGTGTCCCAATGATCCTCCGTGAGGTCAGCGCCGGTGACCGGATAGAGCTCGATACCTTGCGCGGCAACTTGGCGGCGTTCTTTTTTGATGGCTTTGCGCTTCCTGGAATTAAGCTCACCTAAAAATTCATCAAAAGTTTCATAGCCTTTGTTTTCCCAATGAAATTGTTTGCTTGTTCGCTGTAAAAAACCGGCTTGGCCAAGGCGTTTCCATTCGCTTTCAAGCGGAAAAGTGACGTGTAAAGACGAGACATTATGCTGGCGGGCAAGCCGGATCATGCCAGCGATTAGGACATCGTAATAGCGCTCCGGCGCACCGTCACGCACCAGCATGCGTGGGCCCGTAGCCGGCGTGAAGGGCACGGCCGTTTGGAGCTTTGGATAGTACTTTCCACCAGCCCGTTCATAAGCATCCGCCCAGCCCCAGTCGAAGATGTACTCACCGTAAGAATGGTTCTTAAGATAGATCGGCATACAGGCGGCGGCCTGGCCGTTTTCGTCTTTGATCATCAGATGCTGCGGTAGCCAGCCATTACGATCTGAGACCGAACCACTTTGCTCCAACGTATTCAGAAAGGCATGGCTGATGAACGGGTTTTCATTGCCCGCACAGACATCCCAATCCATGGCAGGGATGTCGCTGATCTTGGTCAGGACTTGAACGGATATCTCTTCGCGGCCATCGGGCATGGAATATTGATAGGACTCATTTAAAATGAGAGCAAGTCGCAAGGTGTTGAGTGATCAAATTTGTTAATGACCCCTATTAGGTGAAAAATATAAATATTTACAATCTTAATCATATAGCCTTATGTTTAGAAACATAAAATTTATTCTCTCATTTAAAGTGTGAGAAACAGGGGAGGCATCTTCTATTAGACGGGTATAGCTAGCCACATCAGCAGCTAGTATTGCGGCAAGTCTGCGTTGATCTCCCTGTTCAGCCATACTCTCCTCAATAACCACGGCCCTGTCACCAAGACAAACCGATCACCCAAAAAAAACTGCACCACCAGCCAAAAAATGCTACTTTAGAACCGTTCGTGACGATTCCAGGCTAGAAATGAAACGAAAATCCGACCCGTGCGAAGGCGGTATAGTAATCGCCGCCATCGATATGGGCCAAATCGCCGACCCTCTCCGGCAAATGGAGATTGGGGGCGTCCCATGTCCCACTAACACCAACGGCGAGTTCAATGCTGGTTGAAGGTCTCGGGTTTCCCCATAACCGCATGGTCACGGAGGCTTCCGGCACGACTTGCAACCTGTCGTCGGTGATGGACATGGTATTGAAGTTGCCCACATTCTGATTGGGGTCCTGGTCCACTTTCAAATCCACTTCAGCGAGCATCACCCGTGCAACGGGATCCAGGTTCAATCCCCAACTCTCGCTGCTCACGACCTGAAGCGATCCGCCCAAGAAAACACCGTACATATCGCTATTGAGTTTCGAGTCGGTGACAAGTTTGCGAAAACTAACGTCCCAATCACCATAGAGTTCGGTATACTGCTGGACCCTGCGATAGGTGATGCCGACAAAGGGGTTAAACGTGCCGGCTCCTGGCGCCTTCGCCCCCCGCACGCTGACATCGGCCTGATAAGACGTCACGTCCTGTTCGAATTCCCAGGTGGCGGCAAGCCATAAGGTGTTGGCACGATTGGTACCGTCGATGTTCAGGATAGGGCTCTTGTTCTAAGTGAACCTTTCGGAGTTTTCCGCATGGCCATGCGCTTCGGACAAGGGAACCTCGACTTTCGTCGTTTTCCCGAAGACAGGCGCGCCAAACCACTTGGCCCTCTCAAAGCAATAACCGGCCGTCAGGGACGTAGACCTGCGCCAAATATTATCGCCGGTCTCCACCTTCCTACCTTGGCAAATCGAGACCGCGTATGCCGTATCGGGGACCCGAATGTATACTCCCCCGACGTCGATTTCAGCATAAATGCCGGGGAGCTCTTGCGCCGCCGCAGCGGGGCCACACAGGATCGACAAGCAACAAAGACGAAAAAATTTTCCCAAAATCAGGCAATGCAGCCCTCCCATAACGACTGTCGAGATTATTAACCGTAATTACTTCCTACGGCTTGTACACAATATTCTTTATTGGCGAGCTTACTGCAAGCTATTCTAGACAAAGCAGACTTTAGCACAATGGCTTTGGTTTATTGCAGACCCGGTCGTCAGCTGTAAACACCGTATTCCCTGGTGAAGTCGAACATCATTTTGACGTT